>JAGTQD010000016.1 GCA_018396405.1 Candidatus Bathyarchaeota archaeon | reverse complement strand
GGTTCTTTTCAGGTTTTGGGGAACCTTTTTGACTATAACTTATGATTGAGAAACCTAGGATTTTTAACTTTGGATTTTCAATGATCTCCGGCAAATATTTTGGTCTCGACTTTGCGATTAATACTCTATCGACCTGTGCATTCAGTATATTAGATTCCTCTTCAACCTCTATCTTATGCCAACCACATGGGACAATATTGTTGTCAATCATATAGCGCATAGTATATCTGATATCATCTTCAAGAAAACTACCGACGCCCTTAACCTTTGAAAGCACCTTAATATACTCTTGCACTATATCTGGATCTTGACAATAAATTTTAACAGCTTTTACTGGCTTTCCAAAAAACTTCCGATCTACGACCTCTAAACCAACGATATAAGGTAAGCTACCGCTCATCCGCCTTATCCTCTCAGCAAGATTCTCAGCATTTTCCCCCTCTTCGGGAATTACATAAAAATATGTTATAAAACCCCTATCTATGACAAGAACTCTCTCTCCCCTATCATCTATACCCCAAAGCCAAATCTCAGGCTTATGATCCCTAACCCTATAATTTATATCCAGGAGCCAAAAGCAACATGTAGACAAACCTTCACACCTCCCAATTTAACGAGAATCTACAGGATTAATTTTGCATATAGAGAAAAATAATTATTGCGCCGTGACAATATGGTCAAATTTGGTATCATAAAACTATATTTAGATCTTTAGTAGATTTATATGCATTGGGGCGATATTAAATGTTGATTGCTATTCTGGGCGGCGGCGTTTTGGGCGAGGCTATCGCGAGAGCTCTAAGTTCAAGTGGCTATGAAGTTATAATTACTGAAAAGAGAGAAGAGCGCATACGCGAGCTTGAAAAGATCGGTTTTAAGGTCACGAAGGATAACAAAATGGCTGTTAGAAAAGCCGAGATCGCAATACTTTGTGTTAAACCAAAGGATGTTGAGGATCTGTTAAAAGAAGTTAATGAGGAGATAAAAGGCAAGATACTAGTCTCCGTGGCAGCTTCTGTACCAATAAATTTCCTTAGAAGAGTAGCACAGGGCGCAAAAATATTTAGAGCTATGCCAAACTTAGCGGTGCTCGTTCGTGAAGCGTTTATAGCCCTTTCTGCTGACCAAAACGTAAGCCAAGAAGACATCGAAGTTGTTACAAAGGTGTTCGGGTCTCTCGGAAGGATTCAAATGGTTGATGAGACTAACATGGATGCCATAACCGCCCTAAATGGTTGTGCGCCAGCCTACATGTCGCTTGTAGCTGAAGCCATGATGTACGCTGGTCTAGAAATAGGTCTTGAAAGAGATCTAGCGCTAATGATGGTTGCGCAGGCGATGGTTGGGACGGGGAAACTGATCCTTGAGGGCAAGAAAACTCCATCTGAAATATGTGCTATGGTCACAACCCCTGGAGGTGTCACTATAGAGGGGCTATTTGAGCTAGAGAGCTTCCCAGTAAGGCATGCGTTTATGAGAGCTATTAAAGCAGCTGCTGAGAAGACGCGTAAAGCTTCACTCTCACTTGAGTATTAACTAGGTACTTAGCTTCTTAAGGATATTATCTTGTCGGTCTTTGCAAGATCCTTTAATCTTTCAACACCATTTATTTCCTTAATATATGCGGCGACACTTTTTGGGAGGAGCTCTTCCCAGTTTAAATCTAGGAGCATCCTTCGTCTAATCTCGGTTGCTGAGCAGATCTCTCTTTTATAGAAAGGTATCGATTCAACCTTAAAGCCGCTCTCAATAAATAAGCGTCTAGTCAGCGGTTCATTCGAATATACTACATCGAATTTCGGGACTTGGGAGCACACATGGGAGACCCATAGGCTATGGATGTAGACATCTGCAACCGGGATAATGTAGTATCTGCGTGGATCAATCTTCTCCTCATCCAACGCGAGCCTAATCATATAAATTCTTTCACCAGCTGTGAATGGATTCTCAAGGGTGTGACTCTCCTGAGAGCTGCCGACAGCAATTATTATCTCATTAGCGGTACTAAGAATATATTTTATTGCCTCAAGATGGCCTAGGTGAAATGGCTGGAAACGCCCAACATAAAGTGCTCTAATAAACTTCGCATTACCTTTACTATTGCTCTCTTTCTCCATCCCCTTCTCTTTCGCTCCCCACTCATTATTGCAAACCTATTAAATACTTCAAGGTTATTTATTTTATCATGATTTAAATGTGTCGAGATTATAACGAGGATCTAATCAAGAATCTCCTTCAAATGACAGAATTTGAGAGAGCTGTCTTGTTAGAGGTTTCTAAGATACCTAAAGGAAAAGTCTCTACATATAAGCGTATAGCCGAAAAAGTTGGACGGCCTAGGGCGTTTAGGGCTGTTGGAAATGCTTTACATAAGAATCCACTTTCACCAATAATTCCATGTCATAGAGTTGTCAGATCTAATGGACGGATAGTTGGTGAAACTCCTGAAGAAGTCGAGAAGCGGAGAAAGTTATTGCTGGAAGAGGGCATACCGGTAATCGATCACCGCGTGAAACTAAGTAATGATATTCTTTATTAGGGAGATAAACAATGCTTAAAAAAGTTTATTAACGAAAAACTCAACAAATATTTTAGTCCATAATTTTAAAGCGGAGAGGGCCATATTGACTCAATATTTAACGATTCCAGGGGCAACGACTGTTGGAATAGTATGCTCTGATGGTGTCGTTTTAGCGTCAGAGAAGAGGGTCTCCTATGGCAACTTTGTCCTGAGTCGTTCTGCTAAGAAGGTCTTTAAAATCTCTGATCACATAGGCGCGGCCTGCGCCGGTCTTGTCTCCGATATGCAAATACTGGTGCGCGAGATCGGGGTATATGCAAGTCTCTTTAAACTTGAGACGAGGCGTCCCATAAGCGTTAAGGCTGCGGCGAAGGTGATGTCTAATCTACTCTTCAGCCGTAGGCTAATCCCATATATAACTGAGACGATAATTGGCGGCATTGATGATGAGGGGCCATCATTATATGTGCTTGACCTATTAGGCTCAACAATACCAGATAAATATGCTGCTGTTGGTTCTGGGGCGGAGATAGCGATAGGTGTATTAGAAGGCGAGTATAGGGAGGGGATGACCGTTGAAGAGGGGAAAAAATTAGCTATAAAGGCTATAAAGTCCGCGATAAGTCGTGATGCCATGAGCGGCGACGGAATAGATATATTAATAGTAACGAAGAATGGAATCAAAGAAGAATCCATCACATTTTAGATTAACTTGTGAAGCTCTTTTATTTTTATGAAGAAAGGTGGTGTAATGAAATTTGATTTAAGTGATGAGGAAGGAGAATTCCTTGTTAAACTTGCGAGGAGGGCTGTCTTAGAGAATCTTAAGGATGGGAAAATAATCAGTCCGCCTAAAGAGGTTTCGCCGAACTTACTCGTGAAGAGGGGGGTTTTCGTTACAATAAATAATGTGATTAATGGTGAAAAATCTCTCAGAGGCTGTATAGGCTTTCCATATCCAATCTATCCCCTAGTTAGGGCTGTTATAGAGGCCGCTATAGAATCAGCAACGAGAGACCCCCGCTTCCCGCCAATGAGGATCGATGAGCTCGATAATGTAGTTTTTGAGGTGAGCGTTTTAACTGAGCCAGAGCTAATTAAGGTTGATTCGCCAATGGAGTATCCGTCAAAAATAAAGGTTGGTGAGGATGGACTAATAGTTGAGAGGGGATTCTATAGGGGTCTATTATTGCCGCAGGTTCCCATTGAGTGGGGATGGGATGAGGAGGAATTCCTATGCCAATGCTGCCTTAAGGCTGGTTTGTCTCCAGATAGCTGGCTTCTAAAAGGAACAAAAATTTATAAATTTCAGGCGATAATCTTTGAGGAAATAAGTCCAAACGGGCCAGTAATCAGGAAGACTTTAAAAAGGGAATAAAAAGGTTATTGAGTAAGATGGCTCACCGCCGTCCGTTTTAGATTAACGTGGATAGAGCCGCTTGGCGTCTAAAGGGTTAATGTCCCAGATATTTTGCGGGAATTTAGACTTTCTGCCGACATAAGTGGACTTATACCAATTGATGGCTAAAGTCATATTTTCGTATGTTAAAAATGGTTATAAGTTCTCAAGATTTATGTCGGTTTGAGGGATTCGTTTTGAGGGCTGTTGGGTATATTCGCGTCTCTACTCGTGAGCAGGATGAGGAGGTTCAAGTTGGCGCCATTGAGGAGTTTGCTAAGAACAGAGGTTTTGAGCTGGTAGGCGTCTACGTGGATAAGGGTGAGAGCGGGGCCAAGCCATTTGCTGAGAGACCCGAAGCTCAGAGGCTTCTCTCCGAGCTTGATGCCATTAAGCCAGACGCCATTATAGCGTGGAGCCTCGATAGGTTTGGAAGGACAATGCTCGACACATTAAACATGGTTCTATCCCTCGAAGGCAGGGGATACAAGGTTATCACGGTTAAAGAGGACTGGCTGCAAACAATGGACGATAACGTTAGGAAGCTTGTGCTCAGCATCCTCAGCTGGGTTGCAGAGTTTGAGAGGAAAAGAATAAAGGAGAGACAGGAGGAGGCCTGGCGCCAAGGGAAGCAGAAGGGCCGGCCTAAGAAAGTTTCGGATAACATACTCCTCGAATACATCAAAAAGTATGCGAAATATGGATCAAAGAAGTATGCATGGCTCAGATTAAAAGAAGATGGATACAATATCAGCTACGACAGGTTCCTAAGAAGGCTTAAGGATCTAACCAGAAAATGAGAAAAGGACAAGTCACCTCATCTAACATTAACATTTTGTCATCTCGACGCTCTTAGATGATACATTATTAAAAATAGATTTTATTTATCGCTCATCTTAAGAATTATGGGTTATGTTTGGCGGGCATGCTGAGGTAGGTGCTGGGTATAGTGGCTCTTTACCTGCCTATACGGTTGATTTTATAGTTACGACGATGCCAGGCTTAGAGGATATAGTCCTAGAGGAAGCCCGTGAGAAGATTGATGTTTTAGATGCAAAATTGAGATTTGGAAATGTTGGCGGCAGAGTTTTATTAAGAGTTCCCTTGAGCCAGGCGGGCAGAGTGTTTATGTTGAGAAGTATTGAGCATATTATAGAGCTAATAAATGTATTTGAGGTTGAAAGTGATAGGAGTGGGTTAGATCAGATTTACAGTAGAGTCTACGGCCTTAATATACCATTAGGCTCAACCTTTAGGGTTACATGCGAAAGGATTGGATCACATAAGTTTACAAGCATAGATGTACAGAGGGTTGCCGGGCAAGCGCTTGTGGATAAGTATGGTCGGAGGGTCAACCTCAAAAATCCTGAGACTATTGTGAGGGTTGATGTAGTCCACAATTTATGCATTGTAGGCATACAGAAGACCAAGATGTCGCTTAAAATACGCTATCCAAGGGCTTTCCAGCACTATTCCGCGCTGAATCCAGTAATAGCATATTCTATGCTGAGAATTGCTGGTGTGAGACCTGGTGATGCTGTCTTAGATCCATTCTGTGGCGGTGGAACAATAATCATTGAGGCTGCTCAAGTCTGGAGCGATCTTGAGTTAATTGGGGTTGATATAAGCCCAAAGAGTATTGAGGGTGCCTTAAAGAATGCTGAGGTTGCTGGCGTTAGGGATAAAGTCAAATTTATTGTTGGAGATGCGAGGAGACTTGAGAAGATTCTTCCACGGAGCTGGAAGGCTGATAAGGTTGTCTCAAACCTTCCCTTTGGTATTAGAAGTGGTAGGTTAAAGGCGGTTCCATCAATCTACATGGATTTTCTAAGGTCGCTTAAGCCCTTCTTGAAAGAAAGCTCAAGGATCTGTTTACTCACAATCCATAAAGGCCTCCTGGAGAAAATTGCCGTTGAGACTGGCTACGAAGTTATCAGTAGTAGGGAGATACTCCATGGGGGTCTTAGAGACTGGATAATTTTGCTCTCACCAAAGTTTTAGCACGAGCAGCCTAATGCTTAATACTTTCTATCCAGAAATAATTTTTATGAAATTCAAATCTGTTGGTGGGGTTATTGAAGCTTATTGGCAGAGTTGCAGATGGGGCCACGGAGACTAAGGCTAGACTCATCTTACTTAAGGGCATGGAGAATTATATTGTAGCCGAAGACTTAGTTTTAATCAAGAACGGTGGGGAAACAAATCCGATTAACGAGATACTTGGCGTTTTAAGGGAGGGGCTTGGGAAAAATGAGTTTTTAAGCTATACTTCCTATAGACCCGATGTCGCATACTTGAGATATGGTGGTGAACCATCAGGGGCTAGGGAAGTATACTCATTTGCGATCGAACCCATAGGCGTTATAACGAATGAGGGTATAGAGCCAAATAGAACAATAATCCAGCCTAGATCACCAGTCTACCTGCTTGAGGATAAGGATGATAAGCCTCTAGAGTATATTGCGAAAGGGAAAGATGTTGTGTGGTCTGACGCCTACATAGAGGGACACCCCAACTGGAAAGTACCCTTTGACAAAAACTTTATACCATATCATGTCGGCGTATACGGGAGCACTGGATGCGGAAAATCCTGGTTTACAAGGTATATTCTCATCCCGTTATATAGGCAGGTTGGTTATAAGGTGCTTATACTCGATTGGAGTGGAAGCGACTATGTGCCGCTATTAAAAAGTGACGAAATTGTCAAACTATCAGAGATAGCGCTTGACGAGGAATCCATAATGAGTTACTTCAGCAATAAAACCTTTAATTTCTCAAGGAATGAGAACGTCAGGGAATTTTTTGATGAGTTTATAGATGGATGGCATGCAAAGGTTAAGAATGCTCTCTTAAACTCTGATAATCCCTATGAACACCTCTATAAAGAGATGAAAAATTATATTGAAGGCGCCGTGATCACTATAGAGCATAAGATCTCGAGAGCCGCAGCCCAGAGAGCGATTAGAAGAGTATTTAGGAAGCTGAAGCCCTCAGACTTGCAGCCAGTTATGGGAGTCTTAAGCATAGAAGAACTCTTTATGGAGCTAGAGCGTAAAGGCATGTTAGCCATCGATATGGGCGGCGCGTTAACGGAGGCGAAGCTAGGCTTCTTCCTATCATTATCAAAGTACCTCTACAGTTTAATGGAATCTGGAAGAAACCTTAAGGTTGCTCTTATAATAGATGAAGCCCCACAATATGCTCCATGGGATGCGCGGGGCATACAGGCTGAGACATGTGAGATGATAAAGAATTTGGCGGCTCTTGGGAGAAAGAGAATGTTGAACTTAACACTTATATCTCAGGGCATAAAGGGCGAGATAGGTGTAAATGCTGCTGTTAGAAGGAATCTAAATACGCACTTCTTCGGTAGAATACATCCGTTAGATGCGAGCGGCGAAGGCGGAGCCTCAGAGTGGCTATCGCCGTACGGAATATCGTCTACTCATCTATTACAGCTAAAGCCGGGAAGATTTTATTTTGCTGGCGCCATGAACCCATCCCCCGTGCCATTACTAATAACATATAATCCACCAACCGGAGCGAGATAATCGATGAGCGAAATGTTAAATGAAGCTCCAGAATGGATTAAGTTACCAGTAGATTTACAGCATATCTTTTTTAAGCTGGCTGAAAAGGAAGCCGATGATCTTTCTGAGGCGATAAGAAGAATTAATATGAGTCTCAAGAAGATTAAGGACATGCTATGCCAGAATATTCGGTCGATTCCAATACAAACCAAAAAATCCATTATCGCGGCTGTTGATAGTTCAAGGTCGCCAAAACTCAGCGAAAGACTCGGTATAAAATATGGCGTTTATGCCACTGGAATAGTCTATTTAAGGGGAGCTGAGAGAAGAGAGAGGTTTGAGCCCGGAGTCTTCAGATGTATGCAAGCCTTCTCTAGGGAGAACAGCAGGCGCTTATTTGATCTCCTGACAATCAAAAATGAAAGAAAAGTTGCCCGAGAGGCTCTAAAGGACTGTGACCTTCTTTTCATTGATGGAAGCTTTTACAGCTTTATTTTCCCAGCCTTAAGCATCATGAAGAGCGGACGGTTAGAGAGGAGAGAGAAGGAGATTATTGAGGATATATTTAACTTAACAGAGGAGCTAAGGGAGAGCGGAAAAGTATTGGGCGTTGTAAAGAGGAGCCACTCTAGAATCCTCGGGGGCTGGCTGCTTTTAGAAAGTGGTCTTGAAGACTTCATAAATATTCTCGATAAACACATCTTCTCGTTGCTGATGCCCGAAAAAACATTTTTTGAGTATAGTAGCATTGTTAAAGATCATCATCCCTCAATATATACTAAAGTTGCCTATCTTGCCTCACTGAAAGCACCGCCCCTCAGTTTGGCCAGAGATTCTTTAATTAAGGAGGCTGAAAAAAGTATATACTCTCCATTTGAGAAGCTAGGGCTCTCGAAGGATGGATTTGATCAGATGAGAAGGGCACAGGTTAGGTTTTACCCCGGCGTTCCACCCTGCGAGCTTGAGTACCCTAACGCAATGGATTTAAAAGAGATATTATCGGAGGAGAATTTATTTAATGAGGCAACAAACCTCCCACTAGCCTTAGACTTAGTGGATAGTCTCGTAAATATCTCCTCAAAATTCACTGACGAATTTGTATCTGAGATTGAGGGAAGAGTATTGGAGAAAATTGCTAGAAATGAGGGAAACATTGAAGCCATTAAAGCCTTCTTTACATTTTTAAACCCACAAAAACCCTTCTGATCAACGCATAAATTAGCCTAAGAGGAAATTTTCTAAAGCAATTCTAAATAGAGAAGCTGAACAAGAGAGAAAGCTCATGTGAATCTGTGAAGCAATGAAAAGCTGGGGGGTCCTTAAAATAAAGACCGCTGAAGTGAAAATGAAAAACTAATTTCCTCCGCATTTTTGACTGACCATTATAACTTTTATAAGAATCTCTGAGATATAAAGGAGGTTCGTGAAGCAATATTATATTAGGGAGTGGAAAAATGGAGGTTTTTAGGCTGATATTGGAAAGAAGATCTATAAGGAAGTATAGGAGAGAGAGCGTGCCAAAAGATATCTTAGAGAGAATTCTTGAGGCTGGTAGACTAGCGCCTTCGGCACGTAATGCGCAGCCATGGTTCTTTATAGTTGTTGAGGATGATGAAATTAAGAGTAAACTTGTCGAGGCATGTGATGGGCAGAGACATGTCGGTGAAGCTGGAGTTGTGATAGCGGTCTTAGGCGACCCTAGTATCTCACCACGGTTTAGCCAGGATCCATTTATAGCGGCCAGCTTCATGACGCTTGAGGCGTGTGAGGAGGGGCTTGGTGTATGCTGGATAGGTAGGTTTAATGAGGAAAAAGTTAAGCAGTTACTTAAGGTTCCTGAGAATCTTAAAGTAGTAATATTGTTGACTATTGGATATCCAGATGAGAAGCCTGAGCCCAGGCCGAGAAAGCCACGGGAGGAAATATTCTTCTTAAACGAATTTGGAAGACCATATCCATTTAGTCCCCATAAAACTTAAAATCGTCCTTTAAAATCTATGGTTAGTATGAATAGACTAGATTATCGGGATCTTGCCAGAAGAGCATTTCCATTCATAAAGACTTTTCTCTCGCCGATAATTAGTGAGGATGAGCAGGAAACTTTACATCCAAAGCTTTATGATGAACTTATTAATAGCGGGACTGACGCAATAGTCAGGAAGTTAAGGGAATATAATGACAGGCGGAGAAAGTTGGTGGAAGATTTAAAGAAGAAGATTTCTATTAATAAGTTCGTTGTAGATGAAAGTGTATCCAACTCACGGCTAGTTGCCTCAGATGCAAGCAATAATGGTGTAGATTTTAGGTCAGCGTTTATACCCTTCTATGCATCTGCAGCTATAGTCACGGAGGGGAAAAAGATTGTCGATGAGCCAATATTTAAGGTTGATGAGCAGGACGTATGGCCTGATGAGCCGCGTGCCCATGACCGAGAATCTCTCCTAGCATCCAAGCTACAATTTGAGGTAACTTTAGATGCAATCGAACGCTGGAGACCAAAATATGTTATCATAGACGGCTCATTACTACTAAATTATTGGCTTCTACCAATCAGACCTGGTTTTACAGAAGAGTATAAGAGGGATTTCAATCTAACAATTCTCAAATCAATAGAATTAATATATACTTGTTTTAAAATGGACATTCCAATAGTGGGCTTTGTGAAGAGAACTCGTGTGAACGATATATGTGCTGAGCTGGGCTTCCCAAAGATGAGAGATACCGCGCTCTTGGATACGGTGCTAAGTATGGGTGAGTATACGGAGCCAAAACCTATCCAAAAGGAGAACATGGTTCTTAAATGGTACAGGAATACTTGCCATAAAATGGGTGTCTCAGAAACGGATATAGAGAATGTTTTTGACATTTATTTCTCCTATATTAAAACCGGGTTTACGACGCCATTTAGATTAGAGTTTCCAAGATACTGTATAGATAGTTTTAGGGATATTAGCTCAATAATCTTGGCAACTTCTGAGGAATATGGGATACCCTTTGCATTAAATGAGGTTGATAATTTAGTTAAGATATCATCGTTTCTCTCAAATATTCGAACTCTTATAATTTATTCAAAAGCGCTGGATCTCGTGAAGAAGGGCGACTTAAGTCAGGAGGACCTAAACCTCTTTTCACTCCAGCATGGCGAGAGATGGGTCATCGGGGATAGAGAATATTTAAAGAATCTTCTTGAAATATGAGAAGAATGGCGACTGAAAAATGTTAAATAACAATGCTAATAATTCGGAGGAATTAAGACCGATTGGGTATGCCCTCTCGGGCTGCACACATGACTTACTTTCATTCGTGGTTATGGAGGAGAAACAAGCCAAAGTAAACTACTTCTATTTTATTGAGCATCCTCTCAAGCCTAAGACATACGTTCTAACAAGAGTATTTAGAGTTCAGCCATATAACCCAGAGATGATCACTGGAAGGATCGGACCACTAGCTGGTAAGAAAGGTTATAGGGCGGATTATGGGAAGAGACTTGAATATACAATTGCGTTAGCTGAGATATTAGGGTATTATGATGAAGAGAGAAAATGGCGATTAATGGAGGTTGCTCCTTCACCATGGGATTGCGTCTACGAGCCGAGTGAAGAATTCTTGCGGCGCTTTCTAACATTTAAGAGCGACTCAAGCGACTCGCTTTTGCTTGCGATAGGAAGAATTAGGGGGACAAATATTCCAGCATACATAGACTTAAATGCTATAGCGAGAGGACACATGTTCGTGGCAGGCATGACTAGATCCGGAAAATCAAGCTTCATAATTAATTTGGTTGCAAGCGCCCACAGCCTTAAGCCGAAACCGCGCTTCGTCATATTTGATAGGAGAGGGGAGTATTCCGGCTTAGTGAAGTATGGTGCCAGAGTAATCCCATATAATATGTTTACGCCGCCCATATCTAATCCTAGACTTATCGTCGAAAAGATCGGGTTAAAGGGTAAGGGACGAGATATCGTTCTCGAGGCCGCCAGATCACTATTATCCGATGGGATTAACCTCTCCAGAAAGAACTTAATCATTAAGGTTCGTGAGATTATAGATCAGGGAGGAATAGTTAAAACCTCTGAGAGCAAGAACAAATATTTCAGCAGTATTAAGTGGTTCATAGAAAATAAAGGTGATTTCTTAGATAGGCAGGTTGAACCACTAAACATCATAGAGGAGATATTGAAGAGTTATGCTCTTATAATTGATTTTTCAGTCGACACGGATATTGAGGCGCAGCATAGAACTGCAAGCAACATTCTAAACCAGATAAGAGAGTATGCCATGAGAAGAAAAGATTATGGAGACTTCGCATGCATTATAGTTATTGAGGAAGCACAGTATTTTGCTCCAGAGAAAGGAATCGAGATAAAGGAGTCTAGTGCTCAATCGGAGGTCAAAGCCTCAATGGTTGAAACTATAAGTCAAGCTGGGGGATATAATGTAGGCTTAGTGATAATGACGCAGAGACCAGCATACGTCCTCAAGAGCTGCATTTCACAATGTAACACAGTAGCGTGCTTTAGGCTTAGGAGTGGAAACGACCAAAATGCAATTTTAGAGTATACGGAGTATGGATCAGAGAGACTTAAGGATTATCTGCCGGGCTTAGCTGATCATGAGGCGCTGATCTGGGGTCTCGCTGTCCCAACACCATTCCCCATAATTGTTGAGATAGATGTTGAGGAGTATCCGAGGAAGGCTGCTGTCTTCGCTAGGACTGCTTGGGAGAAGATGGAGAAAAACGCTGAAAAAGAGGAAGAGACCCAGAAGCTGCCCTTACACCTCCGAGAGTTTTAGTTGGGTGGTCTGGTCTTGAGCACGGAGAAAAACGTGAAGGTTATTGCTGGGACAGACTTTCATGGTTCAAAGGGAGCTCTTAAAGCCTTCGCCAGAAATATAAGGCAGTACGAAGTAGATCTAGCGGTTATATGCGGGGATATAACAAACTTCGGCACGGTTGAGCAAGCAAAAAATTTACTAGTAGAAACATTAACAGAAGTTAACGTCCCCATAATCTTTATTCCAGGGAATTGTGATCCACCCTCCTTAACAGATCTACAGATTAAGGGCTTGACGTGCATTCATGGCGAAATTTTCCTTCACGACAATCTAGCTTTCATTGGTTTGGGTGGGAGCACCATATCACCATTTAACACATTTTTTGAGATGAATGAAGAGGAAATAACTGGAATCCTTAATAGATGTGTGGAAAACCTTAATAGGCTTACGCGGAAACCAAATGTGATTCTCATTTCACATTCACCGCCAAAAAACACTAAACTAGATAAGACGTTCTCTGGAGCGCATGTTGGAAGCATTAGCGTGAGAAGATTTATTGAAGAAAACAAGCCAATACTAGTGTTCTGCGGACACATACATGAGGCGAGGGGGATTGATTATATAGGTAACTCGGTAATAGTTAATCCTGGACCAGCTAAGCAGGGTAATTACGCGCTGGCAACGATTGAGGGTGATAAGGTGAAAATAGATCTTAAATGAGAGCAATTTTAGGTTCTTTGTGTGTAAGATTTATATTGTAGATCTATTATTCCTTTGCCGGGTGCATAGACTTGCCATTCGCGAAGGGAGATTTCCTGTTAATAGACTATGTTGCTAAGATAGCTGAGACCGGAGAAGTATTTGATACAACGCTTGAAGAGGTTTCGAAGAGGGAGGGCATATATCAAGAGGGTGGAATATATGAGCCAAGATTGGTTGTCCTCGGCGAGGGTTGGATTTTAAAGGCCTTGGATGAAGCACTACAGAATCTTGAAGTTGGGCAAACCGCAACTATCGAAATCCCCCCAGAGAAGGGTTTTGGAAACAGAGATCCAGAGAAAATTAAGATGTATCCCTTGAGGAGATTTCTGGCCCAAAAAATCTCACCGAAAGTTGGTATGAGAATTGAAATCGACGGTAAAATAGCAACCGTGCGCGCAATAAGTGGCGGTAGGGTTCAACTAGACTTTAACCCTCCACTGGCAGGTAAAACGTTAATCTATGAAGTAACCGTCAGAAAGAAACTTGAAACAATTGAGGAAAAGATTAAAGCGCTCATTCACCGCAGAATCCCGCAGATCGATATAGAAAAATTCACGCTGGAAATAGGAGAAGATAGTGTTACAATAAATGTTCCTGAGGAAGCCTTTTATATTGATGGGTTACAGGCGATCAAGCGGGGCATCTTCCTAGATATACAAAAACTCTTTCCTGAAAAGAAGAGCGTGCGCTTCATTGAAGTCTTCATTAGGAAAGAACCCTCCTCAGGAGCGCCTTCATCAACTGTAGCCCACGAGGGCAGCTAAGTTTCCCATAAATTTTAACTATCTCGCATCGATCGCTTTCCCTTAGCCCCTCTGGCAAACATAAAGCATAGTTTTTACAGTTTTCTTCCTCACATTTCTGTGGATAAAATGTTAGTATTATACCCTCAATAGCTTGCTTTGAAGGTATTGCCGCGCTTATTTCGGCTTCAACCACATCAACAACCCGCATCTCGATACCATAGGCTTCACAATTAAGCGCCTTTTTTCGCACATTAACAACCCTATATATTCGTCCCTCCCTCAAATTTCCAGCGCACACATTAAAGTACTTGCATTCATAGCATCTTTTCCCAGCCCCTCTATAAATAAACGTCTCTCCCACCCTAGATTGGCTCGCACTCAACATAGTAACTATGATTTTTCTGGTTTTCTCCTTTCCATCATCTTTAAGCGCCATTATCCTATTACCCCTGTCTCTTTAGCTAGGGTTAGAGCTTTTTCATGGGTTAATGGTTTTTCATGGAGTATAGTGTATCTCTCTGGGCGAATCTTCGGCGCAATTACAAGTGCCTCAACTATAAATTTTGGCTCTATGCCTATCTCCTCCGCAGTGACAGGGGCGCCCATTCTCCTTAAACTATCTCTTATCATTTCCCAATCAAGCCCATGTAGAAAGGCCATCATTATGGTTCCGATTCCACACTGCTCCCCATGAAGGGCTGGTTTAGGCGCTATTAAATCTAGCGCATGACTAAATAGGTGTTCAGAGCCGCTGCATGGCCTACTGCTTCCAGCTATGCCCATGGCTATACCACAGCTAATTAGGGATTCTAAAAGCACCCTTAACCCCTCTTCAGAGTTAGGTCTAATTAAATGAGAATTCTCGATCAAATGATGCGCGCTCATCAGAGACATGCTCGCAGTATATTGAGCATAATATTCATTCATTCTTTCATGCGCAAGCTGCCAGTCCCTCACTGAAGTAAGTTTCGCGATAACGTCACCACAACCACTAGCAATAAACCTATAGGGCGATCTACCTATGATCTCCGTATCTGCTACAACGGCTATTGGGGACTGAGCCATAATAGAATATGGTTTTCCCAGCCCTTTGATGGAGGCAAAGGGGCTTGAGAGCCCGTCATGAGAAGCCGTTGTTGGAACGCTTATAAATGGAATTCCCTGATTCGCTGAGCTCAACTTTGCAATATCGATCTTCGTTCCGCCACCAATTCCCAGAACTACTTGAGGCTTAAGTTTTCTTATTTTTTCTTCACATACCTTAATCTCATTAATTGTTGGTGTATTTGATGTTACTATATGCTCCCAGACTTTAAGTCCTTCACTCTTAAGTATCTCTTTAACTTTTTTCCCAGATATCTCAAACGTTGTCTCACCAGTTACTAATAATGCACTCTTAATGAATCCAAGGCTTTTACATATCGAGCCGATAAACTCTAAGCTCCCCTTACCAACAATAATCTCTCTTGGCAACCGCATTCTATGGATAAACCGGCTCAATATTCATTCAACCCTTGAAAATGGGACTCTGACTACTATTTCGATACTTAAAAGAATGTTAAAAAAGTTTCCAATCTCTCAATAATCTTTAAAGACGAAGATTATAAAAAGTTCATGTATCATTCGGGCACGTGGCAAATATGATTTATCAATAGGCACTCTGAATAAGACTGACGAGTGCTTAGAGGAAAGTTACAGTAATAGCTTAAGACAGATCCAGACGACCTTGGAGACTTGGTTAACAGACCTCTAAGTGGACTGTGAATATACGCTTAAAAATGCTGAAAGGGGGCTAGGAAGAAGTAACATTGAAAGCGTCCACAGAGAATTAAACTCCGGAGATATCTATGTGAAACGTGAAAACTTAATGAAAAGAGAACTGATGTTTCTTTTTAAATTTCGATAAAATTTTCTGGGCATATTCAAAAAATTATCAAAAGTAATAAATATCCAAAAATCCCTAATAGAAAATCGAGACAACTACCATAAAGGGGATTGAGAGGATGAGTGAGACTGAATTGAAAAAGTCTTCTTACAAAAGGGTTGCTGTGGTCGGAGGACTGGGCGCCTGGTCTGATGCTATGGATGAAATGGTCATAGCAATTACAATGCCCCTACTAATCGCGTTCTGGAGACTCACTATGGCGGAAGTCGCGTTCCTGATAAGTGGGATTTATTTAGGGATGCTCATCTCCGCCTTCATCTCAGGACCGCTCATAGACTATATAGGTAGGAAGAAGGGCTTTGTGATCGGAAACATTTTTGCGGCGCTTGCCTACGTGATGTATATTTTAGCGCCAAACATTCAATTGTGGTATGTAGCCCGAGTACTATCAGGATTCTTCGCCTGTCTGTCTACAGTAGCATTCTATACATGGCTCCCTGAAGAGACCCCTCCAGAAAAAAGACAGACCATTGTAGGCAGGGCTTCAGCCATGGGGGTAATTGGCACATTAAATATTAGTATTATGCTCATGCTGGCTGGAATTTATGGATGGACGTGGCACGTCTTCTTCGCATATGTTGCGGCTTTTGATGCGGTGATAGCTGTTTTAGGTGCTACGCTCTTAAGGGAATCTTCGATGTGGCTGGAGCGTCAAAAGCTTCTGAGGGAGGGAAAACTTGTTAAGGAGGGGCGGGTGCCGATTGGAAAGTTCTTAAGTAAAGAGTACCGCGCCAAGTTTCTTTTGGCACTCCTACTTTCAATAGCCGGATGGTTCGGTTTACTGTTTACAGTTTTACCATTCCTTGCAACCTTCCAGAGTCAAGTATTGGCTTTCAGTCTGGTCTTAATCGGACTTGTAGAAATCACATGCACAATTAATGGCACAGTTGCACGTGCAGTCTTTGGAGCAATCTCGGATCGTATTGGCAGATTGAACACCCTCCTCATCTGCGCTATACTTTGCATTATAGGTACGCAGCTAAGCTGGCGAACACCACTTCTAATAGGCGTAGGCGAGAAACTGCCAGTAATACTATTTTTCGTAATTTCCTTCTGGATATATATTTGGGGTTTAAATGGTATCTGCGATACTTCACGTACATGGTATGCTGAACTTATACCAACCGGTATAAGAGGGTCCATGGAGAGCTTCACACAGATCCTCGCAAGCGCAATAGCGTTCTCTGGCACGATAATTATTGGGATCCTAGCAGGCTTCATTGGTCTAGGCGAGGCTCTCACACTAACACCATTAATTGGAGGAATAATCGTAATAATAGTTGCGGTCATCGGCAAAAAGCTCGGATTTGAGACAAAAGGAAAACCATTAGAAATCTAGGTTAATCTTTCACTCCATTTTTCTCTTAGGATCTTGAAAACATAAAATAATATATAAGCGTCTTCTTCCATTAACTGTTGGGGTAGGTGTTTTTATGAAAGTAATAGGTTTATCAACTGGCAGAATAGGCGGCAATAGTGAGATTCTCTTGAAGGAGGCGTTAATGGCTTGTGAGACTCTAGGCGCAGAGACGGAGCTGATCAGGGCGATGGAGCTAGATCTACGCCCATGTAGGGGCTGTGAATCATGTACAATGGCTATAGCAAGGGGTGAAAAAGCGAAATGCGCTATCAATGATGATGCCCCATGGCTCTTGGAGAAAATTATACTGGAGGATGCAGCGTTGATAATAAGTGTCCCAACATACCATCTCAGACCAAACGGTTACTTTGAGATTATATGTGATAGAATGCTTCCAGTATTGCTTAGTAATCCTCACGTTTTAAGGAAGGAAAAAGTTGGCGCGATAATTGCTGTAGGTGGAGGGGAGCCAGAGTGGACTCCATTAACTCTTCTTTTAATAAACATCTTCATGCAACAAATTAGAAGGGTTGTTGATCAAATGCTGGTTAACTTCTGCCCAAGGCCTGGACAAGTTCTCTTATACCCAGAATATCTTGAGAGAGCTAGAAAACTTGGGAGAAACGTTATTAACGCTATGAAGATGCCGATTAACGAAGTTAAATATGTTGGCGAAGAGAAAGAGGAATCGTGCCCTGTATGCCATTGTGATATAGTTAAGATCCATAAAGGTTTACCGGAAGTTTATTGCCCTGTCTGTTGGACGAAAGGAAAAATAGTCATAAAGGGAGAGAAGATGGTTATTGAGTGGGATGAAGAAAGCGTCAAGTATCCAAGGTTCTCTGAGAAGGGTGTTCTCGATCACCTTGAACTCATTAAAAAGAACTTTAAGTACTATTACGATAACTTAGACAAAATAAAGAATCTGATCACAAAATATGCAGAGTATGGTAGTATAGTAAAGCCTGAGAGGGGTGCTAAATGAAGACCGATGTCGTAGTTATAGGTGGTAGCGCCGCCGGGCTGGCCGCCGCGATAACCGCCGCTGAGGAGGGCGTAAAAGTAGCATTATTCGAGAAATACCCCTATTTAGGCGGAATCGCAAAGCTAGGGATGGGTATAGCCGCCGTGGAAAGTAGACTACAGCGTGAAAGAGCCTTTCCTTTCAAGAGGGATGACGCATTTAGATTAATAATGGAGCATACTGACTGGCGCGCAGATGCTCGGCTCATTAGAGCCTGGGTTAACGAGATGCCTCGGACAATTGAGTGGCTGGAAAATCTTGGGGTAGAGTTCGAGTTACTAGACATTTATCAGTCTCCAGAGTTCATTGTACCAACAGGGCACCTCGTAAAAAGAACTAGAAGGGTTGTCATGCCCCCAGATGAAGCTAAATGGTTAGGTGTCACCGGGGAAGCCCGTATTGAACCCGATAAACCATCCCCAATAGAAGGTGGTAGAACAGCCGTCATGATTAACATTATGGCTGAGAGGGCGAGGGAGAAGGGAGTGGAGATATTCACCAGCTCACCTGTTAGGAAGATTCTCGTAGAAAATGGGCGGGTTACCGGCGTAATCTCTGATGTTAAGGGTGAGAGGACACAGGTTTCCTGCAAATCCGTTGTCATCGCTTCCGGTGGCTTCTGTCATAATAAGGAGATGCTTAAGAAGTACACAGGATTCGAGCTCGGAACAGATATTCATGTCCTCCATGGTGTTGAACTAATAGGGGACTGTATACAGATGGCGTGGGATCTTGGAGCCGCCAAAGATTGTATGGCGCCAGCAATACTCACCGAGCCCTTACTACCCTATGAGCCTAATCTCAGATGCGCCTTCAACCAACCGTTTAACCTGGTAGTTAACCAGGACGGAAGACGCTTCGTAAACGAGGAGAAGCTAGGCGCAAACTGGGTCCACTTAGCCTATGCGATGGTTAGACAGAGGAATAAATGTGCATATGTGATCTTCGATGAGAATATTAGAAGACATATGGAGGAATATGGCTTTGAGTACATATATTATCTGTTTAGACCAATAAGGGTTAAACTTGATGGGAGGCAGTTTGATGAATCTATCAAGAAGGCTCTTGAAAGTAAGCATTCCTTCCTAGTTGTGGCCAATTCGCTGGAAGAACTAGCTCATAAAATAGGAGTAGATCCAAGCGTATTGAAGGAAACTATAGAGGAGTATAATTTCTTCTGTGAGAAGGGTTATGACGCGCTATTTAATAAGAACCCAAGATATCTTATCCCAATAAAGCAGCCAAAATACTATGCCACAAAATACGTTCTTTTCATGTATACTACTGTTGGCGGGATAAAGATAAATGAGAAGGCCGAAGTTCTTAACACAGATGGTAAAGTAATTCCAGGTCTATACGCCGCGGGGGATTGCGCGGCTTCAGTATTTGCCCATGATTTCTCATTAAGCTATATGCTGTGGGGAGCAAACTTAAGCTTTGCCTTAAATACTGGCCGCATAGCGGGTAGAAATGCCGCATCATACGTAAAAAGCATAGGATAGCTAAAAAAATAGTAATGGGATAAGGCGCCGTCAAATTACCTCTGCTTATATTTGTATCTTATCTTTCCCCCTTCTTTTACGACTTCAAATGAGAAATATGGATTTATCTCCGGGTCCTTAACGACGTTCCAAAGTCTATAGAGCTGTGGGAGGAATTCTTGAAAGTTATTAATTTCTTCTTGGCAGTGCGGGGCCCATATATTTAGTAGCCTTTCTTTTGGTTCCGCCTTTGTGGGAATAGCGGTAGACCTACCTCTCACTCCAAAATCAGTTGCTTCCCATTGGTGAATCCTATAACCAAGGGGTGGGGCATCCTCTCTGATATCTTCTCCTGTAATGCTTATAGCTGCCGCTATGACGGCATGGTCAAATACGATTAATGATTGTATTTCCTCTGGGAGGTTCTCCACGTCTTCCCATTTTATGCACGGCTTAATAAGAGTCCCATCAGACCAGACTTGCGGCGCCATGTGGATGGCGCCAATCGCATTACCATGCTTGGGTCTTTTAATCCAATAAAACTCTTTATGTTCTTTGGGATGCCAAAGCACAAAGCCCTTCTCCATATTGCACCACCACCAGTTCAGCATCTTTGAGGTAACGCCATCCAGCTCCCAGTCGATATGAACACAGCTCTTCTCATCAACCCATACTTTCATATGATCCCCCATTCAGAGATAGATTATAAAGAAAGAATATTTTTATTTTTTGAAGAATATATAAAGGTAGGTGCGTAAATTGCATAGTATAAGGATAGATCCTGCCAAGTGTACTTCATGCCAAATGTGCGTAAAAGTCTGCTGGGAGGACGTTATCAGATGGGACGAGGGGGCGGGGAAACCAATCGCAATGTACCCGGAAGATTGCGTTGTTTGCGGTCTCTGTGAGGTTCTGTGTCCAGCTGGAGCCATCGAGGTTATTCCCGACTGGCAGAGTAAAAGATGGCCTAGGGAGTTATCCCGAGCGCCTAATGCCGCCACTATAATACCAAGTTAAGGGGAGGTTAATTATGAGCAGAATTCCAGAAAAAGAGATCCAAACAGATATTCTCGTTATTGGAGGGGGGATAGCTGGACTTACCGCGGCAATAACCGCTAAAGAAAAGGTTCCGGAGATTGATGTGCTAGTTGTTGATAAAGCTACAGCAAGCGCAGGATGGGCTGGGAAGGCCCCGAGAACGGCTGGTCACCTAACCTTCGTAACCCCGGAGGATAACCCCGAAGATTTTGTTAGATATGTTGTATATAATATAGGCTGCTTTCTAAATGATCAAATACTACTTAGAGAATACGCTTACGCAACCAGATACCTCATAGAGCAGGTTAATTCATGGGGAGTGAATATTCTCAGGAGACCCGATGGGAAAATACAGTACAATAAGATAGGTCCATTCCCTTGGGGGACAACGTTAGCAGATCTTGACATGTGCGCAAGACTGGCCTCTTATGCAGGAAAAATAAACATAAAGTTTATAGATAAAGTGTTCATCACAGATCTCCTTAAAAAGGATGAGCAAGTCGTGGGTGCTGTGGGTTTCAGCCTGCTTGATGGAATATTCTATGTCTTTAAGTCTGTGGCAACAATCTTGGCCTGCGGTGACCAAAATTATGGGCTGATGCCCCTATGGAATGGAAATGGAAGCGGTATACTTGCAGCCTACAAAGCTGGGGCCGAGATGAGAAATGCAGAATTTGGGAATTATGGCGGAGGATTCCTCAATGCCGATATACCCCAATCCGGTGATTGGCTCGTCACTGGCCAGGATTTCCTATATAATGCAGTAGGGGAATATTTAACTCCCAAATATCGACCAGGTCCAAGACCAGACTCAGATCCAGAATCCTATCTGGCATGGTATAGGGAAGTCTTATCCGGTAATGGACCAATATATGTTGATGTACTAACCTCAACGCTAGACAATCAGAGAAAATTTTTCTTTGCCCCACCGGGCGCACGCCCGTTGGCTGATAAGTTTTGGAAAAATTTGATCATGAAAACTATCTCCGTGAGGAAGGATCCTTCAGCAAAGCTTATTAGAGTCGTTCATGCCTTTCAGGGCGAGCTTTCATGTGTAAAAGTGGATCAAAATTATAGTACAACTGTGCCGGGACTGTTTGCTGTCGGCGATATAAGTTTCAGCGGCTCAGCGCTTTATGGAGCTGTCCCATCACCGCCCGGCAGGATAAAGGGGAGCGGCTTAATGCATGCCATCTTTTCAGGGGTGAAGGGTGGATCGGCGGCAGCCATTTATGCCAAAGCCCTTAAGGTGACTGGAGTAAAGCCAGAAATTAATTATTCGCAAGTCAAGGAATTAAAAGAGAAAATTTTCGAGCCATTGAATCTGGAAAAGGGGATTCCTCCAACCGAGATAATATATAGAGTTCAGGAAGTCATCTATCCACTTGACTACAGCATCATTAAAAGGGAAGATAGATTGAAAGAGGCTTTAGAGAAAACCCTCGCCATCTACGAGGAATTAGATAGGATAAAGGCAAAAGATTACCACGAACTAACAAAATGCATATTTGCTAAAAGCATGGTAACGTGCGCAGAAATGTTCTATAGGGCATCTTTAATGAGAAGGGAGAGTAGAGGCTTCCACTATAGAGAAGATTACCCAGAAAGAGACGACAAAAACTGGCTGAAATGGATAATAATTAAGAAGGAAGATGAAAGAATGAGACTTTATACTGAACCAGTTCCCATAGAGAAGTACCCGTATAAGCCATAAAGAGCAGATTTACTTCTCCCTTCCATATTTTTATCTTTTAATTTTTGGCGTCTAAGAGAATTTTAGATAACCTTTGGTACAACCTTAATAAAGATATATGCTCTCTTAACAAAACATTTAAGTATTAGAGGGTGATCTGAGTAATAGATAATTTGGTTAATTTTTAATGGGGTTGGTAGTTTCTTTAGGTCTTAGGAGACGAATGCTTCATGCCTAAAGCGGAGGAGATCTGATAGTTGCCATCGATTGAGAGGAGTAAGGCTGAAATTAGACAGATAATATTAGAGCAGATCCCAAAAGAGGTTGAGATAACACGCATAGAGTTTGAGGGGCCAGCGCTAGCCATCTACGCAAAGAGACCTGAGATTCTAATAGAGCAAGAACATATAATCACAAAAATCGTCGCTATGATTAAAAAGAGAATAGTTCCCCGCTCAGATCCATCAGTAAGACTCCCGGAAAAGGAGACTGAGAGGATAATACTTGAAATGGTTCCGAAAGAGGCTGAGATAACAAATATAGCATTCGATCCGCCGCTAGGCGAGGTGATAATTGAAGCAAAGAAACCTGGGCTTGTTATAGGAAAGGGTGGGTCAATTCTTCAGGAGATCATCGTCAAAACGAAGTGGAGACCAAGGGTAATAAGGAGCCCGCCTAAACCATCAAAAATAATGACCCACATACAGCATTTATTATATACCAGCAGTAAAGAGAGAGAAAAGTTTCTTAGGAATGCTGGCGAAAGAATCTTTAGGCCGCTCTTATATGAAATCGGGGATGTCAGAATAACACTACTGGGCGCTGCTAGGGAGGTAGGCCGATCAGCAATTCTCGTGCAGACAAGGGAGAGCCAAGTTCTATTAGATTGCGGGATAAACCCGGGCTCGACAAAACCCTTTGAAAGTTTTCCAAGGTTTGATTCACCGCAATTTGATATAGAGTCCATTGACGCCGTCGTGATAAGTCATGCTCATCTGGATCACTGCGGTTTTCTGCCGTATTTATTCAAGTATGGTTATGATGGACCCGTGTACTGCTCTGCCCCGAGCGTTAGTCTCATGACTTTACTCCAGCTGGATTACCTAGATGTGTTATCAAAACAGGGTCTCCCACTACCCTATGATCAAAAGGATGTAAGGGAAGCCGTTCTACACACTATTCCGCTCCGCTATGGTGTCGTCACAGATATAGCGCCCGACATAAGATTAACATTACATAACGCTGGACACATCCTCGGCTCCTCAATAATACATCTCCATATCGGCGAGGGCTATCATAACATAGTTTACACAGGAGACTTCAAGTATGGAAAAACGATGCTTCTTGAGACTTCTGAGGCAGAGTTTCCCAGGGTTGAAACGGTTATCGTAGAGAGCACGTATGGTGCTCCCACTGATATAATGCCCTCTAGAGCTGAGGCTGAAAAGAAACTTATTACAGAACTTAATAGGACACTAGAGGAAAATGGAAAAGCAATAATTCCCGTCCCAGCTGTTGGCAGGGCACAGGAAATAATGCTTGTAATAGATGAGTATATGAGGCGTGGGGAACTTAAAGAAGCCCCGGTTTTCATCGAGGGCATGATCTCAGAATCCACTGCCATACATATGGCTTACCCAGAATATCTCTCTAAGGAAGTGCGCAATAAGATAATTAGTGAGGGAGTGAACCCATTTGAGTCCGAATATTTTACAATAGTAGAGCATCCAAGCGCACGAAGCGAAGTGATAGAGGGAGGCCCATGTATAATATTGGCGACTTCAGGGATGCTTGAGGGGGGCCCAGTAATAGATTATTTCCAGAACCTTGCGCAAGATGAACGGAACTCGATAATTTTTGTCAGCTACCAGATCGAGGGAACTCTTGGCCGGAGAATACAGAAGGGTTCGCGTGAGGTCTCAATTATAGATGAGGATGGAAAGATTAAAATCATAAAGGTTGGTTTGAAAGTTCATACTGTTGAGGGGTTCTCGGGACACTCGGATAGGAAGCAAATAATAAGTTATTTGCGTAAGATAGCACCTAAGGCAGAAAACATAATAATATGTCATGGTGAAAGGAGTAAATGCCTATCTTTAGCAGAATTTATGCAGAGAAAATATGGTATTAACTCTATAGCGCCCGACATCCTAGAGACTATAAAACTTCGTTAAACAAGTAAGTTTAATTATATTTCATTTAGATGCTGTCTCAGAGAATTTTTCTTTCCATATTTGAACGCTTGGTGGAGTTAATATTATCCTTTCTTCACCCAAACGCGCAATATCCCCACCAATTGATGCAGCAAACTCGCTTAATTCATTAACAGCACGCTTGGCGTCTTCCACACTTTTCCTTACTAACGGTTCAATTCTAACTATTAATATATTTCCACATTTTATCTCATTTTTAATATCATCTATTTCTTCTAGGGAATGAAGTGTTAGCGCCTTTAAGTACATTTTTCTA
>JAGTQD010000015.1 GCA_018396405.1 Candidatus Bathyarchaeota archaeon | reverse complement strand
GATAATTGTTGAAGTTCTTCTTTTTCCCTTTCTTTGATCTTTTTCTTTCCTCCTACCCTAATGATCCCTAAGATCTTCTTTAATGAATCTAAATTAACCAAATTCCTTTTCTCCCTGAAATACTTGATCTAAAAAATAAATGCTTAAATTTTATCTTAACCTTTTTGTTTTCCATCAGATAAAAATTTGAAGATGGCTTTCCATACCGTGTCTCCGACATAATGTATGTTTTCAAGAACCTTTCCCCTTTTAAGACTCTTTATAACCTCAGAGTCGACGAGAGCCCTAGCAATAGCTATCGCTTTTCCATGTCTTTCATCTAATACTGAAACAAGTTCACCCCTCTTAAATTCCCCTTCAATTCTAACTATGCCAGGTGCCATAATGTCAGCTCCATTACATATGTGAGGGATAGCGCCCATATCGACAAAGACTTTTGGAAGATGCGCTATTAACTCCTTGAATAGTAGCGTCGGCGCTAGGTTTCCCCCATAATCTATGAATAAAGGTCTACCATTAATGATTATGAGAGTCTTCTTCTCACGAAGCTCGGCAACCTCAACCTCTATTTCTCCCCCAATAATCTCTTCAATATTAACGTTAAAGATCTCGATGAATCTCTTTATGAAAGCTCTTCTTTCACTTGACTTAAGGGCATGTCTGTATTTAATTTCATTCACAAAATAAAGTTGTAGCATAAGACATATAAATTTAAATCATCTCATGAATTGTGATTAATTAAAGGGAAGTTGCAAAAAATGGCTATGCAAATACTTGAGGAAAGCCTTGGAAAAATAGTGTTAATAAAGCTTAAGGGTGGAAGAAGTATAAGGGGTAAACTCCAAGGCTTTGACCAACACTTAAACTTAGTTCTCGAGAAAGCCGAAGATGTAACCAACGCGGAAAATGTTAAGGAGCTTGGCCTAATAATTGTTAGAGGTGACAATGTAATCATGATATCGCCACCCCCTAGGTGAAAGTAGATGACAAAGGGTACACCATCCTTTGGGAAGAGGTCTGGAAAAACAGTTCATATAAGATGTAGAAGATGCGGCCGCAGAGCATACCACGTTAGAAAAAAGAGATGCGCCGCGTGCGGCTATCCTGATCCAAGGATAAGAAGATACTCTTGGCAGACGAAAACTCTCCAAAGAATACGACTTCACTAAATATCAAGAAAGAAAAGGATTTAAATAGCATCCATGAAAAATACAAGGAAAAGGTGAGCGCGTCGATTGGTTAAAAAAGCTAGAATAAAGCTGACGAGTACGGACTACAGGAAGCTCGAAGAAATATGTAGTGAACTTAAGGCTATAGCTGAAAAGGCTGGAGTAAAGATTTCGGGTCCTGTTCCCCTGCCCACAAAGAAGCTTAGGGTGCCAGTGCTCAGAACACCTTGTGGTGAAGGAACAAAGACGTGGGAGAAGTGGGAGATGCGTATACATAGGCGGCTCATAGACATTGATGCAGATGACCGGGTGATGCGTAGGATAATGCGTATGAAAGTGCCAGACGAAGTTTATATAACAATTCAGTTAATGTAGGCGCCAATAAATAATCAGGATGAACGCTATCGCCACGGCAAATAATATAGCCCATACGTGCCTGCTCCAGCGGAAGATTTTGGCTCCATCCAAAATGCTGAATGGCATAAGATTAAAGAGTGCTATATAAGCGTTAATTATAAATCCCCATAAATAAACAATTCTATATAGAAAACCGCCTAAATTAAAGAGGTTTAGTGCAAGGAAGATTATTGAGAGTACTATGTTTGTCAGCGGCCCGGACAACGAAACTTTACCGATGATCTCTCTATCAGCCCAACCATACACCAGTACGCTTCCTGGAGAAACTATCTTTACGAATGGAGTAAAGATTGAGATCACTGTAACCAGCACGCCCAGATAAGATAATCTGAATTCCGCCCATAAACCATAATATTTGGCCGAGAGCTTATGCCCAATTTCATGCAACATAAATGATATAACGAAAATCACTACTAATAACGAAGTTAAAAGCGGGTTCAGGAAACCAGCAACAGATGCCGCCGTGGATGCCCCAACCAAAGCAACGATTATAATCGCTAAACTTATGTGAATAATTTCAATAGGACTCATTACGTTATAGAGATACTTTCTAAAAACGCAGTGAGGTCTAGTGATTCTTCGGCTAGAAGAAAATTGATTACGCCGCCACACTCTAGAGAAAGATTTCATCTCTCTCCTAAAACTTGGGCACGCATGAGACTCCGGCAACCTATGCTCCACACAGAAGAGTCTGCCGCAGAAAGGGCATCTGAAGGGCAAATCCACATCAGAATTACAATATTCACACTTCAACTTGAACACCTTACTATAAAGGGAACCTGAAAATAAAATATATAAGTTTATATGACCTTAACCCTTAAGAGAATGCCGGGGTGGCCGAGTGGATAAGGCGCAGGCCTTGAGAGAATAGGGTTAAAACCTAGAAAGCCTGTGGCCCTTATGGGCCGCGTGGGTTCAAATCCCACCCCCGGCGCCATATCCTTTGCTCATTTTAGGCTTGTTTTTTGGCTGTTTTGAGTGAGAGGCAATTTTATCCCCTTTTTATACTAGTTTATATTTTTTCTCTTCAGTTAAAACCTACAATATCTCTTGGAGAGTAAGCATTTATTGTTTAACCATTTATGTTGGATGATCATAATTGTAATGGACCTGCCTTATAGGTGTCATCCAATTGGAGAGCGTTATGGAAACGTCGTTATAGAGGGTTATACCAGTTTTTGACTGCTACGGCGCTTTAAAGGTTATTGTGATATAATGTTAAGTTAGGAGATCAAAGTTGCGCAATATTAATTTTTAGATTTTGCATACTATTGTTGTGGTATACTATGAGAGTAGCCATGGTATATTATTCTAGGACCGGATATACAGAGCGCTTAGTCAACGAGCTGAAGTTGGATCTTGCGAATAAGGGTTTTGTGGTTGACGTCTTCAGGGTAATTCCCATAAGAGAGTACTCCAAGCCTTTACACATAAATCCTAGGCTCATATATGATACCCCTTATTAGGAAGGGGACGAGTATTAAATTTGAGCCTAGCGAGCTAAAGCTGAATGACTACAATGCCGTTATTGTTGCGTCGCCTGTATGGATCGGCACAATGCCGCCGCCAATACAGGAGTTTCTAAGAAGATATTCTATAATGAGGTCTGTGATCGTCACTACAAGCATTCGAAGCATGAAGACTGAGAGGATCGAGAATATTGTTGAGAAGATTAGCGGGATCAAACCCTTACTATGCATGAACGTTAGAGACACCATAATCAAGGACCCGGTTAAGATTAGAGGCGCCATCAAAGATTTCATTGAAAGATTCAAAGCCGCCGTGGGAGGGAGTAGCACGTGACTACGTAGAATTAAGGATTGTCGACAGCATTTTATGTGACGCCTTGCTTTTATGAGAAAGTAGAGCGCGGATAACTGTTTAAGAAATGGACCGACTATAATGACTTTACTTTGCTGGTGTAATACTATATTGGAAAATGTCTGGGGTTCCAGTAACCTCTTCGAATCTCATGAAATCGCCACCTACAATTTTAAGTTTTGCTTCAATTCTCTTACCTTTTAGCTCTATCACATTATAGGAGTATAGAAAGAAGCCCCGTAACCTTTCACATGAAACACTTCCTGCATGAAGCACTTGCATATCTTCTATTCTCCATCTCCATGGTCTATGACGGTGCCCACATAAAACAAGATCCACCCTATTCTTTGTGAGGCTTCTGAGGACGTCGCCAGCATCCACGATTGTGACCTGGTCTGCACCAGTATCTGGAACCGGGATTATGTGATGATGTATGGCTACAATCTTAATATAATCCTTGTAGTTTTCTAACGTGTTTTCAAGCCATAGATTTTGTCTGTACCCGACTTCCCCATCATCCCTATCTGGACGAGCACTACTAAGCACAATAATTGCAACATCACCACTCTCAGTAACCTGGTTAAATGGGAAAAATTGTTTGAAAAGTAGGTATCCTGTAGATCTATAGTCGTGGTTTCCACTTATATAAACAACTTTTTCAGCCTTCAGCCGCTTAAATTCTTCACGCGCCATTTTAAACTCCGTAAGTATGCCGTTCTCTGTTATATCACCTGTCACTACCACGAGATCGGGCGATAAAGCATTAATCTCTTCTATGGCAGTGCGGAAACTCCCGTAATTGAACATCGGCCCACAGTGAATATCTGAGATTTGGACAATTAGCATGTATATCACCCTAAAGATCCTACTAGTAAAGGCTGGGAAAGATTATAAATCTTTCGTGGATTATTTTTCTAGCTAGGTTTGCTCTTCTGCGTGATCGCATAAGCTAGCATCATTGTTGAAAGTATCGCGTAAAAGACAATTCCCATAAATGTTAATATGCTTATGGGGTTCTGGCTAAAGGTATTAACCACCGCTGCTAGCGTGCTAAATCCAAATACAATGCTGATAAGTGAAATAAAAACTAATATGTGATGTGTCCACTTTCTTCTCCAATATATTCCACAGGATGCAATTATATTAAGTACTCCAACCAAACATGCATGGATGGGTATGTATTTCGATTGTGTAGATGCAATTATTAAAACTATCCCAGCAATAAAATAGGCTATTGAAAGCAAGGGTTGAATAACACCTTTCTCTTTTTCCGTCATTCCACCTTTTCTCCTTTTAAATAATTTTTGGGGAAAGATATATTTTATAGATGCAATTTTATGAAATAAAAATTTGCTGGTAAAGAGTATGAGTTATCTAAACCTTTTTGTATCACCGATACTATATTTTGGCGGTTATCAGAAGAAATTTGAAGATGCAAGATATGTTGTTTTTGGCGTTCCATTCGATGGGACAAGTACCTATCGATCAGGGGCTAGATTCGCACCTACAGCTATTAGAGAAGCCTCCCTTAATATAGAAACATATAGCTTTAGATCTGATGTAGACCTAATAGATCTAAATATATATGATGCAGGGGATCTCCACATAAGCGGAAATATTAAAGAAACTCTAAGGAGAATAGAATTAGTATGCCGTGACATTCTTAGAAGTGGTAAGATTCCAATAATAATTGGTGGCGAGCATACAATAACATTTGGCGCGGCAAAAAGCATCGAAGGAGATTTTGCATTAGTGAGCTTTGATGCGCATCTAGATTTAAGGGATAAATATATGGATGAGAGAATATCTCATACCACATTTCTGCGAAGAATAAATGAGGAGATAAAGCCAAAGAGAATAATTGTCGTCGGCGTGAGGGCTGTATGTAGGGAGGAGCTGAAATATGCCTCGGAATCTAACAACATAAGATATGTAACCTCGCAGAGGATTTTGCGTGATGGGGTTGAGAGCACTCTAAAGGATATCAGGGGCTTTCTTTATGACTGCAATAAACTGTATATTAGTATCGACATGGATGCTCTGGACCCATCCTTTGCACCAGCCGTTCAAAATCCTGAGCCAGAAGGAATCTCAATAACCGCCCTCTTAGATATTCTGCTAGAGCTCTGCGACCAGAGGTTGATTATGCTTGACCTTTCTGAGGTTACGCCACATTATGATAGCGGTATAACGGCTATAAATGCTGCGAAGATAATATTTGAGGCTATTTCACGTCATTATAGGGCAGATAAAAGAGGGATAAGATAAGACAGCGTGCTGGCAGCGTTCTAGACCACTTATTAACAATTGATTTAAGAAAACTTAGAGGGCGCGCTCAGTCGTCACCTCAATCAATCTCTGAATCTCTCTTTCAATCTCTTTTGGCAATCCAAAAATACTTACATCCATGAATCCCCTGACAATAAGGGCTTCAGCCTCACTCCTTGAGAAGCCCCTTGCCATTAGATATTGAATCTGCTCTTCAGATATCTTCCCAATAGCTGCCTCATGTGTAAGCTCGGCGCCCTGAGCTTTAGCTACAAGCTCTGGAATAGTGTGGATCATAGCCTCATCAGATAATAGTAGTCCTCTACATTCCAAATGAGCTTTTGAATCTCTATGCTCGCCTAATAGAAAACCCCTAGAATATATTTGTGTTCTATCCTTTGCAATGATTCTAGAGATAATCTCACCTTTACAGCCCTCATTCTGGAGAATTATTTTTGAGCCTACATCGATATAAGATTCACCTGTCCCATAAATAATTGTGTTAAATCTGGCACGCGCATTTCTTCCCTTACAATATGCTACTGGATAAGATTGAAGGCTCTTAAGCGGCTTAAAGCATACATAATTGTTTACAAAAACCCCATTATCTTCAATTATCGCTCCGGATCTGGGCCTAGCATCGAATTTCTCAGACCAATTATGAATCATCGTAAACGTTAGCTTGGCATCATGCTTTACATAAAACTCTGTTATACCAATATGGAGCCCACGCTGGACGCTTGGGTGTAATGTGCAGCCAGTTATTACCTGCGCCTCTGAGCCTGGCTCAGCTATTATTATGTTATGGACGTTTTGATTTAAATTATCCGTTGCGATGAATAAGCATGCTTGTAGGGGCAATACAATTTTTTGATCCTCGAGTATTCTAATAAAGTATCCTTGGTCTAGAGCGATCTCCGCTAAGGCAGTATACTTATCCTTGTCAACTTCCACAATCTTCCACCAGTAATCTTTTAGCCAGTCGTATTTCGCTAGGGCCTCTTTAATGCTCATTACCTCAATCTTATTCTCAAAGAAATCTTGAACCGCCTTGAAAATAACCGAGTGATCTATTTGAAAATAAGTCGCAGCTCTCTCTTTATCCTCTACTACGACGCCAACATTTAATGCCCTTTCTAAAACATCCCTGGGGAGATTAGAGATTATGCAGGGTTCCCAATTCTTTGTCTCCCTAGAATACTGGCTTATATCGAGATCTGGCCCGTATTCAGAGGGCTTATTTAAAGCTCGCAGCGCTCTGTCCTTGCCTGAATACATTTCTCGCACCACGCGTATCCTTCATTAAGAATCTGACCCAGAATCTTTGTCGGTGATCCAGAGCAAACTATGGTTCCATTTAATAATACATGCGCCATATCGGCATTAACGTACTGGAAAATAACTCCTAAGTGTGTAATTATTAGTGCTGAACGATCGCGTAACATCTCATTAACGACGGAACCTAAAATCCTTAGGTTCTCAACATCAACCCCAGAATCAGGTTCATCGAGTACAATAAAGTCGCCGCCATGAGCCAAGACCTGAAGTATCTCAGACTTCTTAATTTCCCCACCAGAAAAGCCCAAATTCACATCTCTTTCAAGAAAGCTCTGCGGGAATTTAACCTTATTAAATAAGTCGATAATTTTCTTCTCATCCGACATTAAATGTCTTAATATCTGTCCAAGCTTAACGCCTCTAATTGTTGGTGGATGCTGAAAGGCTACGCTTATACCCATCTTGACCCTCTCATTAGTTGGAAGGTCAGTTATATCTTTACCCTTAAAGAATATTCTTCCAGAAACGACTTTGTACGCCGGAAAACCTAAAAGTGTCATCACCAATGAACTCTTCCCAGAACCATTAGGTCCAAAGAGAACGTGTACTTCACCTTCAGGTATCTGTAAATTCACGTTATCAAGCACTCTTCTACCGGAGACTTCTACGCTTAGGTCACGTATTTCAAGTATATTCTTTGTCATAATCAACTACCCTTATTTCTCAATATTTTTAGGTCTTGACATTAATTAATATTTCTTCAGGAACATCCCCTACTTTTTAGACCATTATATTAATGCTGTCTCTTCAACCTAAACTATCCCATAGTTCTAACAAGTTTTCGCCAGATAATCCAGAATATTCTTTTGCATACCTCCCTCCTTCAGTCCGATAACATAGTTTATTAAATCATTGACATCCTTAAACTTTAGGTTTAGTAGTTTGCTGAAGCCCCAACCAGTGCATTTTATGCTTGAGATTATTGATGCCGCGGTTACCGACTTCATCAGATCACTTGTCTGTTTATAGGCTGCTAGAAAGGAGCCGCACCACGTGTCCCCGGCGCCAGTCGTATCCATAATCTTTTCGACCGGGACTCTCAGCGCTGGCACGACCTGTATATCACCATCTTTGCTAACGATCGCCCCCAGATCACCCAACGTTACAACCAAAGTTCTGGATTTTAGAAGTTTTAAAGCTGTTGTCAAACTCTTTGCGTCCGTTAAAGCTTTTGCCTCAGAATCATTGAGTATAAAGAAGTCTGCCTCTGAAGCTATTTCCCTGAGGATATCCTTATTAATACCCTTAATATATCCTATCCAGGTGTTAATGGATATTTTTACTTCAGGATTCTTCTCCCTTACTAATTTCAATATTCTTCTAACCCTCTGCGGAGACAGAGGCGAGATATGCACCATGCTTTTTGGGCTCATTATCTCCACCGGAACCAGAGATGGTGATATTTTTAGGCCAGAACCATACTTTACCTCCAGGTATTTTGCTTCCCACCGCTCATTATATTTTATGCTAAATCTTGTTGAGGGGGAATTTGAGATTTTTATGAACCTTCTAGAAAAAGTATCTAAAATGTCCAGGAAAGGGTAATCCCTCCCAACGACAGAGATTAAATAGACATTATCTGCTAGGGTTTTAGCTGCTATGGCTGCATAGAGCGCGGCCCCGCCAGGCTGCAGGTTAGAGCCATTGATGTTGTAGATTCTATCAATGGATATATGACCAATGAAGAATATTCCATCGATCATACTACAATCCCAAAGTTTCCCAATTTTTAGGAAAGTTTAATCAGCTTAAAAAGTCACCGATTATGGAAAGATATATTTTTGAGAATAATTATTCTAAAAAAAGATTTATCGGATTTATGCCAGTATTTTTGGGTTAGTGAGAATCTAATGAACTTAAGAAGCGATATTGTTAAATTCGGTCTTGAGAGAACTCCACATAGAGCCTTATGGAAATGTCTCGGAGTCACGGATGAAGACTTCAGTAAGCCCTTTATCGGCATAGCAAATAGCTTCACGGAGCTCGTTCCAGGGCACATGCACTTAGACAAGCTCGTCGAGTATGTTAAGGCTGGCATTAGGGCTGCTGGTGGCGTCCCATTTGAATTTAACACTATTGCGATATGCGATGGCTTAGCCATGGGCCATAAAGGTATGCATTACTCACTTCCATCCAGAGAAATTATTGCGGATTCTATCGAAGTTATGGCAGAGGCATATAGCTTTGACGGTTTAGTCTTACTAACGAACTGTGATAAGATAACGCCTGGCATGATCATGGCCGCCGCCAGGTTAGATATCCCAGCAATAGTTGTAACTGGCGGACCGATGTTATCTGGGAGATATGGGCGAAGGCGTGTTGATGTGGCGGCAATATTTGAGGCTATAGGGGAGTACTCGGTTGGTAAGATAGGCGCGGAAGATTTGAGGATGCTTGAAGAATGCGCATTTCCCACATGTGGTTCATGTAATGGCATGTATACGGCTAACACTATGGCTTGTATAGCAGAGGCTATTGGACTATCGCTTCCAGGATGCGCGACAGCTCTTGCATTCTCATCCAAAAAGATTAGAATAGCGAAGAGGAGCGGAGAAAGAATCGTAGAGATGGTTAGGGAGAATCTCAGGCCAAGCAACATTTTAACGAGAAAGGCATTCGAAAACGCTATAACAATTGATGCAGCATTAGGTGGCTCAACAAACGCAGTTCTCCACATAAAGGCTATAGCTGAGGAGGCTGGAGTAGATCTTCCACTAGAAGTTTTTGACGAAATCTCTAGAAGAGTCCCACACATATGTGATATGAGACCGAGTGGGCCCTACGATATGGAGGAGCTTGACGCAGCTGGCGGAGTACCAGCCATCATGAGTGCTCTACATGATAAACTCCACTTAGATGCCCTAACAGTGACTGGTAAAACAGTCGGTGAAAACATTAAGGATTCTAGGGTTCTCGATTGGGAGGTCATTAGACCTCCCACAAACCCGGTTCATAAGGAGGGTGGGATAGCAATTCTTTTTGGAAATCTCGCGCCTAAAGGGGCTGTGACAAAAGTTACCGCGATCTCGCCCAGAACGCTCGTATTCAAGGGTCCAGCAAGAGTATTTGATTCGGAAGAGGAGGCGCTGCAGTCCATTCTAAACAAAGATATCAATATGGGTGACGTAATTGTAATCAGGTATGAGGGACCAAAGGGAGGCCCGGGAATGCGTGAGATGCTTACGCCGACAGCATCTATAACTGGCATGGGTCTGGGCGAGTCAGTAGCCTTAATAACCGATGGAAGGTTCTCTGGGGCAACCAGGGGCCCATGTATCGGTCACGTTTCACCGGAGGCTGCCGAGGGCGGGCCTATAGCAGCGCTAAAGGATGGAGATACAATAATTATCAATATACCAGAAAGAAGATTAGATGTTGATCTTAGCGATGAAGAAATTAAAAAACGTCTTGCCTCGTGGAGCCCCAGAATGCCGAAAATCTTTAAAGGTTACCTAAGGAGATATTGGTATTTTGTACAATCGGCCGATAAGGGCGGGGTGCTAAAGTCTCAGCCCTAGACTTCATCTATGGATAGGTGGGGATATTTATTTGAAATTCAGTTTAACCTTAGCCCTTCCAGATAAACCTGGTCAGCTGCTTAGGGCACTTGAACCAATAGCTAAGAATGGCGGAAACATAATATCTATAATTCATGAGAGGGATAAGCCCATCGAAGGGTATGTCCCAGTAAGCCTTGTGGTGGACTTCTTATCTCATCAAAGCTTTAGGAAGACTATAGAGGATTTAATGAATCTTGGAATAACGATTATGAAATCTGAGGAGGTAATTGAGCGGCTTAGACTGACACTAATTCTTGTAGGAAATATGGACCCCAGAAGGGTTATTGAGTCGGGAATTGAGGAGATGCATGTAATAAATATTGAAATGACGAGGTCGATACTTGGCGAGGTCTCGGCCAGATTAGAAATTGAGGTGCCAGTTGATAGCGTTGAAAAAGTTATCCATGAGCTTAAAAGAGTGGTTGTCGAGCAGGGCGCTATGTTGATCCCACCGATAGGAATATAGGTCCTTGGGGGAACCCTAGTTCATGAGATTAGCGATAATCGGATTCGGTTTTCTTGGGAGAAACTTACTTAAAGCGATATGGGAGAAAATATCCCTTCTTAGAAGAATTGATAAAGACTTTCTCGTCGTCGGAGTAGCAAATAGTAAGGGCTATATCTACGATAGAAACGGCCTTAACATAGAGCAATTAATTATTTCTAGCGATTTGACAAAACATTCGGGGTTTAGGGCTAAATCGGCTATCGATCTAATCAAGGAGAATTTATGCGATATAATTGTCGAGGCGACGCCGACAAATATTAGAGATGGTGAGCCCGGCTTAACACATATTAGGCTTGCATTGAGCAAAGGTATACATGTCGTCACATCTAATAAGGGGCCGCTTGTTTTAGCCTTTAGAGAGCTGATGAGTTTAGCTGAGAAAAACGATTGCTTTCTCCTTTATGAGGGGACCGTTGCAGGGGCTATACCAATATTTTCGCTTGTTAAGGAGTGTTTGCAAGGTGACAGAATAATTAGGTTATTTGGGATATTAAATGGCACAACAAATTATATCCTTTCAAGAATGTTCTTTGAGGAGATCAGCTTTGAAATAGCCCTTAAAGAGGCTCAAGAGAAGGGTATTGCTGAAAGGGATCCATCCTATGATGTTGATGGCATAGATGCTGCATGTAAAGTTGTCATCCTTGCGAATGCTCTCATGGGGCGGGACGTGAAGATTAATGATGTTGAGAGAACTGGTATACGCGGCATAACACAGGAGGCTATAAGTCTAGCTAAAAAGGCGAATTATACCATAAAGTTAATTGGAACAATAGATAAGAGGCTTGAGGTCTCACCAAGGCTAGTCCCAATAAACCATCCATTATGCGTGCATGGAACGTTAAATGCAATACATATTGAGACTGATCTAGCAAGAGAGATGACATTGGTGGGTTATGGAGCTGGGAAAGAAACGGTCTCAGCGATACTAAACGATATAATAACCGTGCTGAAAAAGAGATTACAGGCCACCTCATAAGTTAATCATAGTGTAAAAATGGCGTAAAGTTCTTATTTTCTCATATTCTTAAATAGTTAAATAAACTGTAAGTGGGCTGATAGAATTGCCCGTCAAGTTAGTTAAAAATGAGGACGCTAATTCCCTTCTCCTCGAAAGAATAATGTACACTAAGCGTTATACTTTATTCCTTGATAGGAGTAGATGTGTTGGCTGCGAACTCTGTGAATTAGCGTGTCCGAAGGAGGCAATAAAGATTGCTAAACCCTCCGAACTTAAGCATCTTGAAGAACCCCCAAAGAGGATAACGGCATCCATTCTTGAAGACAAATGCAACTTTTGTGGGATATGCTCTGAAATATGCATATTCGGAGCTTTCAAGCAAAGCATAAATGGAAAAGATTTTGTCCCGGTGCTTGAGAGTGAGAGCTTTCCAAAAGTGATCCATGAGGTTAAAGTCGATGAAAGTAAATGCCCGCCGGGATGCCGCATATGTGAGGAGGCTTGCCCACTACATCTAATAAACGTCAAGTTTAGTCCAGAAGGGAAAGTTATTAAAGTTGATGTTGACAAGGAGCACTGTCCTGGATGCCGCATTTGCGAAATTAAATGCCCATATGATGCAATACATACAAGGAAGATAATTACTGGAGTTATAAGTATCAATACGAGCTTATGTCCTGAGGGCTGCCGAGATTGCGTTGATGCTTGTCCGATACCTGGCGTATTGTTTATTGCTGATAATGGAAAAGTTGGTATCAATGAATTGTTCTGTGTTTATTGTGGTGCGTGTAGAAAAGCCTGCCCGGTTAACGGCGCTATCGATCTTAGAAGGGTATCTATTTATCATGAGCGAGTTAAATCTGGTGCGTGGAATAAGGCGTTAGAAAAATTAACCTCGACGTTAGATATGAGTAAGGAGCTTCGTAGCAAATCTGGTCTTAAAGCTTATGACTCGGTTAAGAGACTTCATGTAAGAAGGTTGTAGGGAGGAGGGTTTAAGATGAGCGCTGAATCTAAGCCTGAAGATATTAGGATAGGAGTCTTCGTTTGCCACTGTGGCCTAAATATAGCTGGCGTAGTAAATGTAAAGGAAGTAACGGAGTGGGCACGTACACTACCTAATGTGGTCTTCGCGATAGACAATAGGTATACATGCTCAGATCCAGGTCAAGAGGAGATCAAAGATGCCATAAAGAAATATGATCTTAATCGTGTCGTCGTGGCAGCATGCTCGCCCAGAATGCATGAGTTTACTTTTAGGAGAACCGTTGCCGAGGCTGGCTTAAACCCATACCTCTTCGAGATGGCCAATATAAGGGAGCATTGCTCATGGGCCCACCCGAGCTACCCGAAGGAGGCTACTGAGAAAGCAAAAGAGATAATTAAGATGGCTGTTGCTAAGGCTAGACTCCTGACGCCCTTAGAGCCAATAAAGGTTCCAGTCACTCCAGCCGCGCTTGTTATAGGAGGCGGGATAGCTGGCATAAATGCCGCCTTAGAGCTAGCTGAAATGGGCTTTAAGGTCTATTTGCTTGAAAGGAAAGAGAGTATAGGCGGGCATATGGCCCAGTTAGATAAGACATTCCCAACACTAGACTGCTCAATTTGTATTGAGGGGCCAAAGATGGTTGACGTTGCCCGCCACCCAAACATCGAAATAATATCTTTCGCCGACCTCATGAAAGTTGAGGGCTATATCGGGAATTTCACCGTAAAGATTAGAAAGAATCCCCGCTACGTCCTTGAGGACAAATGCACTGGCTGCGGCGAATGTGTACCAGTATGCCCAATCGAATATCCAAATGAGTGGGATATGAATTTAGGCGTTAGGAAAGCCATATCAGTGCCATTCCCGCAGGCAGTCCCGCTAATTTACAGGATAAATCGTGACTACTGTATAGAATGTTATAAATGTGTTGATGCATGCGGTCCGCGCCAGGCAATAGACTTTAATCAAAAGCCCGAAGAAATAGAGCTTAAGGTTGGCGCAATAATCGTTGCGACGGGATATGACATCTATATACCCGAGGATGGCAATCTCTACGGATACGGAAAGTATGCCAATGTGATAACAAGCCTGGAATTTGAAAGGTTAATTTTAGCCGCTGGGCCCACCGGAGGGCATGTCGTTAGAGCATCCGATGGCAAACAACCAAGGAGCATCGCCTTTATTCAATGTGTCGGCTCAAGAGATGTTAACAAATATCCTTACTGCTCGAACTTCTGTTGCATGTATACCCTAAAACATACTATTCAGCTAAAGGAGCATTATGGAGATGATGTAGACGTCTATGTATTCTACATGGATCTACGCAGCCACTTCAAAGGATATGAAGAGTTCTATCAAAGGGCTAGAGAGATGGGTGTAAATTTTATTAGGGGTAGAGTATCAAGGATAGAGGAGGATCCAAAGACAAAGAACCTAATAATATATGCTGAGGACACATTTTTAGGAGAGCCAATAACACTTGAGGCTGAAATGGTTGTACTCGCTACGGCGGCTGTTCCAAGTAAAGGCTCAGAGGAACTTGCGAGATTACTAAATATACCAAGAGGAACCGATGGCTTCTTCCTTGAAAGCCACCCGAAGCTCAAGCCGCTGGATACACCTGTAGATGGAATCTTTCTGGCGGGAGCATGCCAAGGGCCGAAGGATATTCCATACAGCGTTGCGCAAGGCTGCGGTGCTGCTTCCAGGGCTGCGACAATATTATCAAAATCTTATGTGACGATTGAGCCAATAGTATCCGTTATAGATCCAGATAAATGCAGGAACACTCAGGTCAAATGCGGTATATGCGCTATGAAGTGTCCTTACGGGGCTATTAAGGCCGAGCCCGGAAAACCAGCAGTAGTTATTGCAGCTATGTGCCATGGCTGTGGAACATGCGTTGCTGAGTGTCCTGCCGATGCAATAACCCAGATGCACTTCACCGACGCGCAGATTTTGGCGCAGATAGATGCCGCCCTAGAGAATAATCCTGAGGATAAAATATTGGGCATATGCTGTAACTGGTGCGCTTATGCTGGTGCGGATTTGGCTGGAACGAGCCGCTATGAGTACCCACCAAATATAAGAATTGTTAGGGTTATGTGTTCTGGACGTGTTGACAGAGACTTTGTGTTATACGCGTTCAAGAAGGGTGCTGGTATGGTTCTAATAGGAGCATGCCATCCATATGACTGCCATTACATTGATGGAAACCTTAAAATGAAGGTCAGAATGGAAGCCTTGGCAAAAGCCCTTGAAAAACTCGGCTTAACGCCAGATAGGCTTAGGATTGAATATGTTTCTGCTGCCGAGGGCATTAAATTTGCTCAAATAGTAAGGGAGATGGCCGCTAAACTAAAGGAACTTGGCCGAGAAAGGATAATAGCCGAGAATGAAAAATTAAGGCCGCATTTAGAGCGGATGCTTAGCAGGAAAAAGTAGTCTTTGATGCTTTTGTATCATTCTTTTCCAGACAAAAGAAAGCCCAGTGTCAATTGGCGGAAAACTTCGCCAAAACTTCAAATAATTTTTCACCCAAATCAACTAATTAAAATTTAGAGAAAAGGATTTTTAGAGTTCAAAAAAGAAAAATTTGAAGTCTTCCTGAAATATTCTTTCTAGAAATAGGTTGCATCCGAATCAGTCACCTCTGCTCAAAAATCTCCCTATATTGAGACACCACATCTGCCATAAAGTCCCTCATTCCCTCTAGAGTTTTTTGATGTCTAACCATTTCCCTTAGAACCTCAAATGGTATTGTAACTATGTCAACACCTGTCTCCGCAACCTCCCTAACCTGTCTAGCATTTCTGATGCTTGAGGCAATGACTTGAGTTTTAAATCCATATATCCTAAAGATTTTAACTATCTTTGCGACTAAATCAACACCGCTTATGATACCATTATCCTGAATCATTTGAACAAGTTTTCTCATATCCTGACTCTTATATGCTTCAGCGATAGAACTGTAGTTAGATAGCTGCTCGCTGATTTTAAAATCCACTATTTTATTTAATAGGATAGGGTCGAAGTAATCTTCTTTTCTGAAATCGATGCCTATCTTCATACCCATTTTTATCCTTATATAGTCGTCTATTCGGCCGGCGAAAGGGCTTACATATGTGGCTCCAGCTTTGGCTGCGAGGATCGCTTGTTCAGGGCTCATGACGAGCGTACAGTTTACTGGTATCCCCTCCCTGCTTAATCTTCTTATAGCCTTTAAGCCATCGAAATCTAAGCCGTCACCCTCGCTTAGACTTGGATTAACTGGTATTTTAATAACGACCTCGCCGTATGGGCTAAACTTCTTATATAGCGCCTTAGCCTGCTCAATCATCTCCTCAGCCTTTACCGCAATAACCTCCAAACTAACTGGGCCGGGAACTGTCCTAAGAATCTCCTTGATATAATCCTCCATGGAAATTTTCCTACCCATCTTCTCAACAGCTTTCTTAATTAGCGATGGATTAGTTGTGGCGCCTTCTATGATGCCCCACTCACAAGCCTTTCTTATCTCTTCCAGGTCTGCCGAGTCAATAAAAATCTTCAAGGAAATCCCCCCACAAAAGATTGAGAGAGAAACTTTTACTTAGAGGTTACGGCCAAATCCTATCAAAATATATGTTTTTCCCCTTAGCCGAAAGCGGTATACCAAGGATAATGGTTGCCTCCGGAATCAATCCCATTTCCATGGCGGCGGATCCAACCCGATACATAACCCTATTATCAACGTTGAGTATGCTGGCAATTTTCACGGCGGATCCTATGGCTATTCCAAAGTTTATGGCTTTAAAGATGCATGTTGGCCCTGTAAAATCTTGCCCAGCCCTCTTTTCGGCTTCATCAAACTCCTTGCAGCTCCTATAGCCGCATGCACCACAATTTACACCTATACTCTTATCCCCTTTAACCCCTATCAAGAGGACTGCCTTTGAATCCCTAACATTTTTTGCATCACGCCTGAATAAGTCTATTTTTCTCTCCTCGCCAATCTCCTCCATCTTTTTGGCTATCATATCTTTCTCCTCTCCGTAAACGACCAGTGTATAGATATCATCTATCCCATAGGCTTTCGGCGCGGTCCTAGCCGCAACCTGCATAAACCTTGCGGTCTCGAGAATAGCTTGTTCTTCCCCCTCACCTCCTCCAATAATCGGACTCAAACAAACAACCCCCTAACTCTAAAGGGCAAGTAGCCCAATTATTATAATTTTATGCCTATCTGCACCAGAATTTCTTCAATATCTTTTTGTGCTGGTTTTCTTGGGAAATTATAAATGGGGCCGCGTGGCTCCTCATTATAATACGGCCTATTGCAGTCTGGGCAGCCTGAGGTTAAAAATGGTTCTCCAGAAAGAATTATCCTTTTAAGATCGTCTGGAGTAATACCAAAGTCTATCAGCCGTCCATGTATAAATCTCATATTCTCGTAGCGCCTTAGCCCGCGGGTTATTAGATAATGGGCTACCTGAATCCTTCTATAAGAATCTATTGGCGGTCTTGGATGGTTAGACATTCTCGTCCCAGGTATGGGTGTGAAGGCAAAGACTGCGGGGAAAATTCCCATATCATGGCATTTCTGGATCATTTGTATGAATTCCTCTTCGCTCTCCCCTAGGCCAGCGATTAGATGGGTTGTAACTCTACCTTTGCCAAAAATCTTAAGAGCTGCCCTCAAAGCATCAAAATGCTGGCTCCAGCGGTATGGGCCCCCAGCACCCTCTCCCTTAACCGCGTAGAATATGTCCTCTCTAACTGCATCTAAGGCTATGCTCACCCTATCGACACCAGCTTCAGCTAGCATGCGGATCCCCTTAAGATCTAGGGGCTGACATGAAACAGATATTGGAACATGACACTCACCACGGATCTCCCTGACCAGAGATAATATGTCATCTTGAACTCCTGGATAATTGAGCGCCTGAATACACACCCGCCCTATTTTCCCGCCTTCATAGGCCCATTTAATGCTAGTGACGACATCCTTAACCCTGAAAGCTGGCCATACAACCCTTGAAAGCATATCCGTTCTAGAACTACTGCTTTTTGCCTGCGGACAGAAGGCACAATTCGCTGTACAGTGGCCATCAAAATATGTAAGAAGATACGCTGTCGTCGGCTCAGCATCAATGATGCTCTTTGTTAGACCCAGCACTACTGCGGTTCCGAGAGAGACTCTAACCCACTCAACCCTACTGCTCAAATCTATTACCCCTCGGCTTCTCTGCCCCAATAATCTTCATATGACTCTTTCTCACTATCAGATTAATGGAGGTATACTCAATGTATATTGTTTTCTCAGAAAAGTGCCTTGAGTATTGGAGCCCTGGGCATCCAGAGTCTCCTGAGAGAGTTTATCGAACATATAAGATTCTTGCCGAAAAGGGCTATAAGTTCGTTCAACCCGAACCATGTAGCGAAGAAGACTTACTTTTAGGTCACAGTAAGAGGTATGTTGAGAGCATAAAGAATGGAGCCTTTTTCGACCCAGATACGCCAGCCCTTCCCGGGATATACGAGTATGCTAGGCTCGCGGTGGGCGCCGCAATAAAGAGTATGGAAATAGCCCTAGGAGGGGACTTGGCCTTCTCCCTCATGAGACCACCCGGCCATCATGCTGGAGTAGATGGAAGAGCCCTCAATGCACCAACGCTTGGATTCTGCTACTTTAATAACATCGCAATTGCATGTAAGAAGGCTCTTCAGAGGGTGGGTAAGGTTGCAATAATAGATATAGACTGCCACCATGGGAATGGAACCCAAGAGATATTTCTTGGAGAAAGGCGCGTCCTATTTGTCTCGCTGCATAGGTTTGGTGGGGTATATCCTGGAACAGGATTTAAATCCGTTGAAAACTGCCTAAACTATCCGCTCATCTACGCCTTTGGCGACAACGAATACCTTAAGGTTCTTGGCGAAGCCATGAAGGAAGTCGAAAAGTTTGATCCTGACCTAGTGGCTATTTCAGCCGGCTTTGACACTTACAAATATGATCCCGTATGCTCCCTGGGCTTAAGCATGGAAGCATATGAGAAGATAGGGCAGATAATCGCCAGACTTAACCGAAAGACATTTGCTGTCCTTGAAGGCGGATATGGAAGGGATATGCCACAATGCGTCTTAAACTTCCTAAAAGGGCTTGAACAAAAGTAACAACTCAAAACACTTTTAATGTCTACACTTTTATAGCGCTAACAAGCCGCTCATATGCCTCCGCATATTTCAATAAAACCCGGTACGTTAATTAAAGGATATATTGGAGAAAATGGGTAGGTAAAGGGGAATTAAAGCCCTTAATACCCTATCTGGATAGAACGATTAAATGGTTAATCTCACCTTGGTCTGATAACTATTTGCTTGCATGCCCCCTTAAAGCTTGGGGTTCCTCCTCCCTCAGAAACTATCTGCAGAATACGCTCATTATCCACGATTCTCACACAGCCTATAGCAGTTACGCCATGCCTGAAGAGAGGGTCTGGAAGGATGCTTGCTGTTGGGCCTACGAGAGCTACCTCTCTCGCAGTTCTTGAAAGCTCTAAGAGGCGATCTATTGTCCCATTTGCTAAGGCTGTTCCAGTAATAATGACGACAGTAGCACCTGGCAGAATATCCTCGGAAGCCACATCTGGAAAAATGTTTGCTCCGCGAATTCTCGGGTTCCTTTCTAGTATGAAGATTTTTCTGGTCTTATCTATAATCTTCGGAATAAAGGGATAAATGTTTCCTACAAGAACCACAGTATCATCTTCTGCGATCTTAATTTGGTCAATGAGGTCTCCCTCAACAATTACATATCTATCTGACTTCTTTTCTATAATTAGCTGGGAGAGAGCGTTTAGGGCGGCCACCCCCACAACAGCCTCGCTCAAATCCCAAGAAAGAGATAACTCGGCGAGCTTTATAGCTGGGCTCCCCGCCAGGGTTCCAGCCCTCCTCCAAATTTGGCAGCAATCCGGCGCTATCTCACTACTAAAGGTATAGCATAAACCTACATGCTCAGTATCCAGCTGAACCGCTGTGTAACCCAATCCAATAATAACCCTCTTAACCTTTATCGCATCTATATTCTCAATCTCAGACCTAACGGAACATAATAAATCCCTAATTATCTTCCCCGGCATGAAGGAGTCCTCGAAATAATTCCCTAGTCAAGGAATATTAAAGTTTTGTGATTGCTCCTTCTTTCAGTAAAGTTTTTATATCGATATTACAAATTTGTAATATCGATTCCCTCAGATTAAGTTCAACCTATAGAGGTGATTGAAGATGCGAAAGAGAGTCGCTGTCATAATAGTTCTCATTTTACTGATAGTCATAAGTTTGGTGGCCTATTATGCCTGGTTATCTCCGATTCCCAGCGGTATCCCTAGTAGTGAAAGAGGTGAGTCTCAGGAGACTGTCAAATTTATCGAGGTTGTAGATGCTCTAGGTAGGACTGTTAAAATTAGGGCGCCTATAAATAAGGTGATAATTACTGGGAGAGGTTCATGGCCCATAGTGACAGTAGCATATATGTTTCCGAACGCCAAGAAGGTTCTCTATGGCCTAAGTCCAAGCTTAAACAGTACCCTGTTTCAGGCGATTGATCCGAATATATCAGATAAAATTGTTTCAGCTGAGCTTAATGTAGAAGAAATATCTAAGGCAAAGCCTGATGTTGTCATACTCAAAACTACAATGAAATCTCTGGGCGGCCAACTTGAAGAGCTGGGTATTAGCGTCGTCTATGTTGATCTTGAGAACTTGGAGAGCTATGTTAGGGATTTAAAGGTATTGGGAAAGATATTTATGGATGATAAGAGAGGAGAGGAGTTAGCAAGATATTATAGTGAGCGGGTTAACTCCATCGCCTCAAGGGTGCCACTTAGCGCTGAGCGGCCAAAAGTACTATTCTTATACTACAGCGTGAAGGGGGGAGAGGTGGCGTTTAATGTGCCGGGCAGCGGGTGGCTGCAAACATTTCTGGTGGAGACCGCTGGGGGCTACCCATTATCGAAAGAAACTCCCGGAACTGGATGGAACACAGTAACCTTCGAGCAGATCGCTAGGTGGGGCCCTGACATAATATTCATAGTCACTTACTCAACTAAGCCATCACCTAGCGAGGTGAAAGAGAGTCTTCTGATGGATCCCATGTGGGGTGATATACCTGCCATCAAAAGCAGGATGATATATGCTGTCCCGGACGATTGCAACGTTAGTGCTTTGGGAAGCTGGGATACCCCTGGCTCCCGCTGGATACTTGGGCTAATGTGGATGGCTAAAAAAATACATCCAGACATTTTTAATAATTTAGACATTAGGGAGGAAGCTAAGAAATTCTATATTGAAATTTACGGCTTGAGCCAGCAAGATGCGGAGAAGATTATTGATCATATAGCTGGAGATTTCCCATAAATGATTTCGTAAAGGTGGTGCTGTGAAAACATATACCAGCAGGTTCCTATTACTAGTATGCATCCTGATAATTATGGCAGTTCTTTCCGTCTTGTTTGTCGGCAGGTATACATTGAATCCTTTTCATTCTATGAACGATGAGATGGCCTTAACTATAATTTTAAGGATTAGATTACCACGAGTGTTAACAGCCATAATGCTTGGGATGGCCTTATCCGTGGCAGGGGCAGTTATGCAGGCTGCTTTTAAAAATCCATTGGTTGGGCCAGAGGTTTTGGGTGTAAGTCAGGGGGCGGCTTTCGGAGCAGCGCTGGCTATACTCTTCCTGCCGGGGGATCCCTTAAAGATACAACTTCTCTCAGCCGTCTTCGGCCTGTTAGCGCTTGCAACATCCTACATGGTCTCCTCGGCTATAAGGTATGGTGGGAGGATTCTCAGACTTGTTTTAGCTGGGTTAGCTGTCTCAGCTACATTCTCGGCCGGAGTTGGCGTCATGAAATTTCTAGCAGACCCGCTTAAACAATTACCTGAACTAACTTTCTGGCTTTTGGGAGGCTTGTCTGGCGTCGTATGGAGAAACTTCCTCTATATGGCTCCATTAGCAACTATAGCGATCATCATTCTATTTATCCTTAGATGGCGAATAAACTTGCTAATATTAGATGACGATGTGATAATATCGCTGGGAACGGATCCAAAAAAGCTAAGAGCAACAGTTATAACCTTAGCGGTTATCGCCACCGCAGCCGTAACCTCTATAGCTGGGATAATAGGGTGGATTGGATTAACAATCCCACATATCTGCAGAAAACTCTTTGGAGCCGAAAACAGTAGGGTCATACCAGCATCTATATTGTTAGGCGCAATATTAATGCTTATTTTTGATGATATAGCGCGGACTGTATCGGCAGGTGAAATCCCCCTAGGCATAATTACATCACTTTTAGGCGCAGTCCTCTTTGTAATATTCCTTTCAAGGGGAATACCGCATGAGTAGAATACTCATTAAGAATTTGAGGTACCGTTATCCGGTTTCTAAAACAGATGTTCTGAAAGGAATGTCTCTCACAATTCCGGAGGGTAAGGTAACTGCTATATTGGGACCGAATGGATCTGGGAAGTCCACACTCTTTAAGGTTTTAATTAAAGTTCTAAGTCCCTATGAAGGCGACATATATGTGGGCGGTAATGATCTGAGAGACCTTGACATAGATGCTTTAAGTAAGATAATATCTTGGGTTCCACAAGAGGAGGATCTATTGTTTCCATATACTGTGCTGGAATATGTGCTTTTAGGAAGAACACCTCATCTAGGCTTTTTCAATATGCCCAGCAGAAAAGATATGGAAATAGTTCATGAGGTCTTAATGCAGCTGCGACTATCCGGCATAGTCCATAGAAAGATTCCAACGTTAAGTGGTGGAGAAAAGAAACTCGTCTCCATAGCCAGAGCGCTAGTACAAGAAACTGACATCATAATTTTAGATGAGCCAACAGCACACTTAGATATGGGTAATAAGGCGAGAGTGCTTGGTATAATTAAGGGGATGGCTGAGTCAGGGAAAACAATTATATTTTCAACACATGATCCAAACGAGGCTTTCCTTATCGCTAATAATGTAGCTATAGTGAATGATGGCAAGTTGATAAGTGAGGGGCCACCGGGCACAGTCATAACCGAAGAATTATTAGAGAAGGTTTATGGTGTAAAAGTAACTGTACAGAGAGCAGATAATGGACAAGTATTAGTGGGCATCCACCCAAATATCTTTAAGTCGCTTTAACTATAACTTTAATCTCTTTTGCTTGACCAATACCATTTAACGAGGAAATCATGCCGATTAAAGTCCTCTTTATAAAGAGGCTTGGAAAAGATTTTAGCGGCACAATCCTTCCATCCACTTCCAAGACCACGTCCTCCTTCCTAAGCAAGGGGCATTCTCTTAGGCTAGTGGCTCCGGTAATTATAGCCCTTGCGAGATCGTGGCATGAATTATATCCGCATTCTCCGCAACGCCCTAAATTTGGGAAGAGCGGAAGAGCCTTCTGCTCAATTAAGTCAGCGAGCTTATCAGCTTCTGTAATGCAATTAAATATTGGGACTCCCAAGTTCGAAGCCTTCTCGATATCCTCTTTAGACTCGGCTATGAGCCCCGAAATAGCGATAGTTAAATCATTATGGAATATTTGTGCCTCAACGAAATCTTTCGCTGCGACTATCCTTATTATATTCCTTTCTTCCTCAAAACCCTCTAAGAAGAGGTAATCAAGCCCGGCAAAGAAGGCCATTAAGTCTCTCAGATCGAGCCTCTTCTTTATGAAGAGGGCTACTTCATTCCTCGCGACGCCTGCTACAACTTCAGCTCCAGCCTCACCATACCTCCATGTTTCCTTTCCCGAAACATCAATCCAATTAGCATTTAGCATTTCTTTTACTGAACCAACCTTATAACCTCTACGCTCAAGCTCATAAACTAGGCGCTGGATAACAGTTGTTTTCCCAGAATGCTTCCCACCTACAACGGCTACAACCCTTACCATTTGAGGCACCAGAGGAGATAAATATGTGAATGTTGTATATAGATTTTAACTAATTCGCTTGGCCCCCATAATAGTCTTTCTCCCCAAAAATGATCATTAACTCTAAGGGTAACTAAGAGTGGTGAGAGTTTGGATCTGAAGCTTAATGATAAAATAGTTGTGGTTAAGGGTGCTGCTAGGGGGATTGGAAGGGCCATAGCATTAGAATTTGCGAGGGAGGGTGCTAATGTTATTGTGAATAACGTTATTGATGCCTCTGAAACCCTCATGGAAATAAAGAAGCTAGGTAAGGAGAGCATGTTCATTAAGACTGACGTTTCAAATATGAATCAAGTCAAACAAATGTTTAATAAAGTTGCCAAAAATTTTGGCAGAATAGATGTTTTAGTCAACAACGCTGGGGTAACTAGAGACGCCTTAATTCAGAAAATGAGGGTGGAAGACTGGGATTTTGTCCTAAATGTCAATCTTAAAGGAGCGATTAATTGTTGTAAATGCGCCGCCACATATATAATTGAGCAAAAATACGGCAGAATAATAAATATATCATCGATAGTAGGACAGATGGGCAATGTAGGGCAGGCTAATTACGCGGTGTCAAAGGCTGGAGTAATTGGGTTGACTAAAGCGTTGGCCCTTGAGTTAGCTAGATATGGGGATATCACGGTGAATGCCGTAGCGCCTGGATTCGTGAGCACGGAAATGACGAGAAGAGTCCCCGAAAAAAATTATGAAGATGTTTATAGAGAGAATACCCTTCCGCAGGCTGGCAGAGCCGGAGGAGATCGCCTATCTCGTTGTGTTCCTAGCCTCTGACCTTGCGAGATATATTACCGGGCAAGTTATAGCGATCAACGGTGGATTATACACTTAGACTTAAAGGTCTGCGGAAAAATTGTGATGGAAATTTTAAATTACCTCTGCTATATCGGCAAACTTGAAAAAAGAATGCC
>JAGTQD010000014.1 GCA_018396405.1 Candidatus Bathyarchaeota archaeon | reverse complement strand
TTTTTTTGTGTTTTTGTCTTTGTATAGATTTTGCTGAGGGGCCTTGAGCGATATACCTATAGAGAAGTTTGGATGGATTTTTGAATCTTCCTTGAGGATGCTTGAGAAGTATCCTTTATGTGATAATTGTTTAGGTAGGCAGTTCGCTCTTCTTGGCTTCGGTCTTGATAATTCTGAGAGGGGTAGATCAATAAAGATTTCGCTTGCTATGACCGCCCATGAGATGGTCCTTTCAGCGGAGAAGAGGGTTAGGGAGATGGGCGTGAAGATTCTGAAAGTTTTAGCGTCTCACGGTTCCCTTAAGGAAGCGCATGACTTACTCAAAAAGATGGGTAAGAGGGTTGGTGAGGGGGAAACATGCTTCTTGTGTGGGGGTCTCTTTGGGAATCTTCAGCCCATAATCGATGGCGCTATAGAGAGACTCAAAGAGTATACGTTCGATAATTTTTTAGTTGGCATTAAGCTCCCGCTCGAGGTTGAGGAGCGTGAGGATGAGTTTAAGGCCGAGTTTAATATCCAGTATGGTGAGAGCATTAAAAATGAGCTGAGTAGGGTTATTGGGAGGGAGATATCCCATAGGCTCGGAAAAGCAGTCGATTACATGAAGCCCCAGATAGTTATTCTAATAAACCCGTTCACCGGGGAGATTGATCTTCACGTTAATTCGCTTTTCATAGCTGGCAGGTATAGGAAAATTATTCGTGGTATACCTCAATCAAAGTGGATATGCATAAAGTGTAATGGAAAGGGTTGTGCAAGATGTAATTGGACTGGAAAAATGTATCCTGAATCCGTTGAGGAGCTTATTGCAAAGCCTATACTTGAAGCAACTCTTGGAGAGGGGACTGCTTTCCATGCAGCTGGCCGTGAGGATAGAGATGCCCGTATGCTAGGTCGGGGTAGGCCATTTGTAATAGAGATCAAAAGGCCGAAAAAGAGAAATATAGATCTAAAGAGCCTTGAGAAGGCTATTAATGAGTATGCTAAGGGGAAGATTGAAGTATTAGACCTAAGGTTTGGCGATAAGGAGACTGTAAGAAAACTTAAGGAGATGGAAGGTGCCCAGAAAATTTATAGGGTTATTGTTAAATTTGATAGAGAGATTACTGATGAAGAGATAGCTAATCTTGAAAGGGAATTAACTGGAGTGATAATTCGGCAGCAGACGCCATTAAGAGTGTTGCACCGCCGGGCAGATTGTTTGCGAGAGAAACATATATATGAGACAAAGATAAAAAGGTTGTCTGCGAATAATATTGAAATGATAATAAGGTGTCAGGGAGGCTTATATGTGAAGGAGCTTATAACTGGGGATGGGGGAAGAACAAAGCCAAGCGTTTCAGAGATAATTGGTGCTAAAGCCGAGCCCGTAGAGCTAGATGTACTGGAAGTGCTGGCGTGAGAGGTGAGCTACGATGCCAATATCGCATGGATACCGTAGGAAAACCCGTGCCCTCCTGAGCAAGAGCCCGAGGGAAAGAGGGAAAAGCCCGCTAAGTAGATTGTTATATGATTATAAGCCAGGAGATAAAGTGGTTATCGAGATAGATCCAAGCGTTCATAAAGGTATGCCACACCGCAGGTATCACGGCAAGGTAGGCGTTGTAGTCGGCAGGAGGGGGAGAGCATACGAGATAGAAGTAACTCAGGGAGAAGCCGTTAAGATGATAATCGTTAGACCGGAACATATAAAGCCGCTTGTCTAGAAAAAGATTTTATGGTGAAAATAGATGCCGAGAAGAATAGTTAAAATAAAGCCAGTAACTATCCCGGAAGTTAAAGCTATTCTTGAGTCACTGGGTGAGGAGAACATGGACCAGTTCCAGCGTAGGACCCTTGACTATGCAACAAAAATGTCGTATTTAAGCCCAGAAAATGCCAAAAAACTTTTTGAGGATTTAAAGGCTGAGGGAATACTAGAGGATGAAGAGATTGTTCAAGTTGTGAACATTATGCCTAAGAGTATAGAGGAGCTAAGGGCCATTTTATCTGGGGGACGAAAGATAATTGAGACCCAAGTGCTAGAGAAAATCTTGAGCATTTTAGATAAATATAGGTGAGCATCATTCCCATAAATAGTTAGATGAAGAAGGTTTTCTCATATAGGATGATTAATGGAGTATAATTGTATTTATTTTGAGAGATTATAGCGGGCTACATAATATTTTGCAAGCTGGGGGAAACCGCATAATGGAGCGCAAGGAGAGGGAGACTCAACAAATTTATGAGGATTATGCTTACGTGCTAGATTTTTTACCATATGGGAGACCAAGTTTAAGGTTGAAACGTAGGGGAGGGGCTATAGCCCAATTAATTGGGGAAAAATATTTTACCTTGCTTGAAGCTGTTGTGAGGGAAGGTGTTATATTAAAGCCATCCGACAGAGTTTATATTGGAAGGGATTACAGGGCAGAAGTACTATTCATAATTGGCAGAATAAGCTATGAAGAATTGACAGCAAACGCTAAGATGGAACTTGAAAACGTTATAGAAAAAATTATATTGAGTAGAGAGAACTATTTTGTCAGCTTTTTTAATTCGGCTAGACCGGTAACTCCAAGGATGCACTCTTTAGAGCTTATCCCGGGAATAGGAAAGAAGTACATGTGGAAGATTATAGATGAGAGGGAGAAAAAGCCATTTGAAAGTTTTCAGGATTTACAGAAGCGCGTGAATATACCTAATCCTGCAAAACTTTTAGCCAAGAGGGTTTTAGAGGAGATTTCAACAGATTGCAAGTATAGGCTTTTCACGAAGCCCCCATGATTCTGGTATAAAGGGGAGGGTATTAATGAGTCTTCTTGAAGAAACCAAGAGAATCCTAGCAGCCTATAGAGTGCGGCCGAAAAGGAGACTTGGCCAAAACTTTTTGGTTGATGAAGAAGTCCTCAAGAGGCTCATCTCCTATGCCTCCGTTAACGAGAAGGATAATGTCTTAGAGATTGGGGCCGGACTTGGTTTCTTAACAGAGCGCCTTGCAAGGATTGCTGGGCATGTAGTAGCCGTGGAGATTGATCCAGTCCTGGTTAAAATTCTCAGTCGCCGGTTAAGCGGGTACAAGAACGTGAGCATACTAAAGGGTGATATATTAAAGATGGAGGGACCTCCATACATTAATAAGATTGTTTCCATTCCACCATACTCAATTTCATCCCCCCTAATCTTCTGGCTCCTAAAGAGAAAATTTGATTGTGCCGTTCTAACATTTCAGGAGGAGTTTGGTAGACGATTAGTTGCCCAGCCAGGCGTAAGCGATTATGGGAGACTTACAGTAGCCGTCTATTACTATGCTGAGCCAGAGCTCTTAGACTTTATCCCAAAGGAGAGTTTTTGGCCCACGCCGGAAGTAAATTCTGTCATTGTTAGATTGAGGCCGAGGAAACCCCCATTCTATGTTAGGGACGAAGAGCTTTTCTTCAGGTTCCTGCGGGCGGTCTTTACCCAAAAGAACAAGAAGATGAAGAAGGCCCTCGAAGTTTTTCTAAGCGATTTCAAGATTCCAAAAGAGTGGCTACGTAAGATATCTGAGTCGATACCATTTTATGAGAGGAGGGTTAGGGAGCTTGCCCCGGAGGAGCTCGCATTAACGTTTAACGCTCTTCATGAAAAGATAGTATCTGTTAGGGGCTCTGAAAAAGGCTATTAACTTTTCCACAAAATTATTAAAGTCGCCCATAATACTGTTATTTTGGAGCGCGTTTAGAGGTATGCCCGTTTCTTTCATTAGGAAGAGGGATGGGCGCATAGTTCCATTTGATCCAGATAAAATTAAAAATGCTATTCATAAGGCTATTCAAGCGGTTAGAGGGGAGGATGGGGAATTAGCTGCTAAGCTTTCGGCTCAGGTTGTCGCTATAGTGGAGGAAAGGTTTAAGGATAGAATACCTAGCGTCGAGGACGTGCAAGATATTGTTGAACAGGTTTTAATAAAGAATGGTCATGACGCTGTTGCCAAGGCATATATATTATATAGACATCAGAGAGCAGAGCTTAGAGAGAAGAAAAAGCTTTTGGGGGTTACCGATGACCTTAAGCTCTCGCTGAACGCCATAACAGTTCTAGAACGGAGATATCTTCTAAAGGATGAGACCGGAAGAATTGTTGAGACACCCTCGCAAATGTTCCGGAGGGTTGCAAAAACGATAGCTAAAGTTGACGCTATTTACGAGAGAAACGCGGATTTAGGAAGGATTGAGGAAGAATTCTATAGAGTTATGGCAAATCTTGAGTGGCTACCAAACTCTCCAACTCTCATGAATGCTGGCACCGATATAGGCCAACTCTCAGCCTGCTTCGTCCTACCTGTCGGCGACTCTATAGAAGAAATATTTGATGCGTTAAAGTATATGGCGCTGATACATAAGTCCGGCGGCGGCACTGGCTTCTCGTTCTCGAGACTTAGGCCGAAGGGCGACGTCGTTAAGTCAACGATGGGCGTTGCGAGCGGCCCAGTATCGTTCATGAAGATCTTCGACGCGGCGACCGATGTTATTAAGCAGGGTGGAAGGCGTAGGGGGGCGAACATGGGTATACTTAGGGTTGACCACCCAGACATAATTGAATTTATTACGGCTAAGGAGAAGGAGGGTGTGCTAACGAACTTCAATATATCTGTGGCAGTAACAGACGAATTTATGGAGGCTGTTGAAAATGATAAATATTATAGTCTAATTAATCCAAGAAATGGCGCAGTCGTCAGGCGGCTTAAGGCCAGAGATATATTTGATCTAATAGCTACGACTGCTTGGAAGACTGGTGATCCAGGCTTAATATTTATTGATGAAATTAATCGGAAGAACCCGACGCCTCATGTCGGGATGATTGAAAGCACAAATCCATGTGGGGAGGTTCCACTATTACCCTATGAGAGCTGTAATCTCGGCTCAATAAATCTCTCTAAAATGGTTAGGGATAACGAGGTTGATTGGGAGAAGCTTAGGCAGACCGTTAGGATAGGAGTTCACTTCCTGGATAATGTTATAGACGCGAATAAGTATCCTATACCTCAAATTGAGACTGCGACGAAGGCTAATAGGAAAATTGGCTTAGGCGTTATGGGGTGGGCTGAGATGCTGATAAAGCTCGGTATACCATATGATTCTGAGGAAGCTATTGCCATAGCTGAGAAGGTTATGTCCTTCATATCGGAGGAGGCTAGAAAAATGTCTGTGGAGCTCGGTGAGAAGAGAGGTTCATTCCCAAACTTCCCTGGAAGTGTATGGGAGAAGATGGGCTATAAGGCTATGAGGAACGCAACTGTAACATCGATAGCTCCAACAGGAACAATAAGCATAATTGCCGGAACATCAAGTGGAATAGAGCCGCTCTTTGCAGTCGCATTCGTGAGGAATGTCATGGGAACACAGCTATTCGAGGTTAACTCGCTCTTTGAGCAGATAGCCAAGGAAAGGGGCTTCTATAGCATGAATCTGATATCAAGGATTGCTAGGACGGGCTCAGTTCAGGGGCTTAGCGAGATCCCGCCCGACATTAAGGAATTATTTAAGACGGCCCTTGAAATAGCCCCCGAGTGGCATGTGCGCATGCAGGCGGCATTCCAGAAATATGTAGATAACGCGGTTGCAAAGACCGTTAACCTGCCCCCAGACGCCACCGTTGATGATGTACGCAGAATCTTTATGATGGCGTGGAAGCTCAAGTGTAAAGGTATAACAGTTTATCGTTATGGTAGTAAGTCAACTCAGGTTCTAGTCATCGGCGGCCTACAAGTTCCAAGCGCTCCTGTAACAACAGGGCATACACCCCCACCATACACACAGGCGCCGGAAGAATATGCTGGCGAGTGCCCAACAGGAGTATGCCCATACTAGCCACAGAACTCAAAGATTCCAGAAAAGAGCTATTTCAAAGCTGATCTCCTCAAAGAACATTCTTGAAAAGAGATATAATTTACTCAAATTATATGGCTAGGAGAGGCGGTTTTTCTAGAAGAGGTTCCACCCTAGGCCCTATATTAGCATTTACTAGCAGACTTATACAATAGTTATAAGGTATCGTCGCATCAGCATTAATTAGGAATGATTAGATAAGGATTAATGAATGTGGAGCCTTTGGAGAAATCAAGGAGGGTCTGATGGATGATAAAGGTTGGTAAGGGAGACGCATTGATAATTGTTGATGTTCAAATAGACTTCTGCCCTGGAGGGGCCCTACCAGTCCCGGAGGGAGATAAAATAGTTCCCGTCATCAACGAGTACATTAGAAAATTTAAGACTGCTGGAGCATTAATTGTCGCTACGAGGGATTGGCACCCGCCAAACCATATATCCTTTAGGAGCCAAGGAGGGCCATGGCCCCCCCACTGTATTCAGGGAACTAGGGGCGCGGAGTTCCATCCAGATTTAAGGCTTCCGGAGGGCGCGCTCATCATATCTAAGGCTACGGATCCGCTTAAGGAGGCTTACTCAGGGTTTGAGGGAACTGATCTCACAGATAAATTGAGGGAGGCTGGCGCTAAAAGGGTTTTTGTGGGTGGATTGGCAACAGAGTACTGTGTTAAGAACACCGTTTTAGATGCTGTGGAGCGTGGTTTTGAAACTTTCCTTCTCGAGGATGCTGTGAGGGGGATAGATGTAAAGCCAGGGGATGTAGAAAGAGCTATAAAAGAGATGCTTGAGAGGGGCGCTAAGAAAATAACTCTAACAGAAATAAAATAAACTCGTTATACCGTAATACATGGGCTTTTTGCGTTTTCTCTCGATCTTATTTGTGAGTTCAAGCAATAGTTTTTCTTGAGAGAAAGGTTTATAACTTAATTTTCTTAATTGATGAGAGACAAACCATTCAATTGAAGTGAAGACGAAGGTTATTAAGTATGCCGAAGCATCATGCTCCTAGGAGAGGATCATTAGCATACTTACCTAGGGCTAGGGCTTCACGTCCAGTTGGCAGGATAAGATATTGGCCAGAGGTTAAAGAAGGCCCAGTCTTACTGGGATTCGCCGGATACAAGTGTGGTATGACCTATGTCATCATGGTTGATGATGAGCCCGGCTCAATAAATTTTGGTAAGGAAATTGTCCAGTCAGCTACCGTTATAGAGACGCCGCCAATGTATATAGCTGCGGTCCGCGCATACACGCGGGATGAGACTGGACTTAAAACTTTAACAGAGGTTTGGGCTCACCCATTACCAAAGGAGATGGAGAGAGCTATAATTCTCCCAAAGAATTATGGCGAGGAGAACGTTGAGAAAGGCCTAAAAAGAATAGAGGAATCTCTCGGCAAAATTGTTGAATTCAGGGTTATAGCAGCCACGCAGCCAAGGTTAACAAGTGTTCCGAAGAAGAAACCCGATTTAATGGAGATTAAGGTTGGCGGGGGAACTATAAAGGAGCAATTCGATTATGTTAAGAAGATTTTAGGTAAGACTGTCTCCGTTGAAGCCGTCTTCAAAGAGGGGCAGTATGTTGATGTTATAGCTATAACTAAGGGTAAGGGTATCCAAGGCCCTGTGAAAAGGTGGGGTGTAAGAACTCTACAGCACAAGTCTCGTAAGACGGAGAGGGGAGTTGGAACCCTAGGCGCTATAGGTATGAAGAGGGTTATATATGCGGTGCCGAGAGCTGGGCAGATGGGCTACCATCAGAGAACTGAATATAATAAGAGGATATTAAAGATAGGAAAAGATGGGAAGGAGATAACGCCAAAAGGCGGTTTCCTACATTATGGTTTAGTTAAAGGAACCTATATAATATTGAGTGGAAGCGTTCCAGGTGCGGCGAAGAGGCTAATAAAATTAAGGTATCCTGCTAGGCCGCCGAAAAGGGTAGGCGGGACGCCGCAGATAACGTTCATATCAGTTGAGTCGCAGCAGGGCGCTTAAAAGGTGAACTATTATGGAGAAGATTTATACAAAAGTCTTTAATCTTGAAGGAAGAGAGGTTGGCACTATAGAGCTACCGGAGGTTTTCATGACACCGTTTAGGCCAGACGTTATTAAGAGGGCTGTTATAGCAATTCAATCACACCGCCTGCAGCCAAAGGGTAGGGATCCATACGCTGGGAAGAGGACGACCGCCGAGTCTTGGGGCGTCGGTTATGGGCTTGCAAGAATCCCGCGCTTAAGTACTGGTAGGGCGAAGTTTGCCCCTGGGACGGTTAGTGGACGGTTGGCACACCCACCGGTGGTTGAAAAGAAAATCTATAAGAAAATTCCGAAGAAGGAGAAACGCCTAGCGTTATTCTCTGCGGTAGCCGCGACTGCAAGAAAGGAGATTGTTGAGGCGAGAGGGCATATAATTGACAAGATTCCAGCCCTTCCACTGATAGTCACGGATGATCTCGAAAATATAGGGAGGGCAAAGGACTTAAAGAATGTTCTGATGAATCTTGGGGTATGGTTGGACGTTGAGAGAGTTATAAACAGCATTAAGGTTAGGAGCGGGAAAGGAAAGATGCGCGGTAGGAGGCTGAAGAGAGCTATTGGCCCCCTTATAGTTGTATCGAGGGGAGAGAGTATATTTAAAGCCGCAAGAAACTTTCCAGGAGTCGATGTAATTAAGGTTAAAGATTTAAACCCGGAAATATTAGCTCCTGGGGCTCACCCCGGGAGATTAACCATTTGGACGATTTCGAGCATTGAGGATCTTAGGAAAATTAGTCTGGTTAAGGAGGCTGGTTAGTTGGAGCCGCATGAGGTCATTTTATATCCGCTTATAACAGAGCGTGCGAGCAGAATGATTGAGAAAGAGAATAAAATAACCTTCATCGTTAACCGTAATGCGACAAAGCATGATGTAAAGAGGGCTGTTGAGAAACTATATAATGTTAAGGTTGAGAAAGTTAATACTGTTATAACTAGGGATGGAAGCAAAAAGGCTTTTGTAAAGCTTTCGCCAGAATATAGCGCATCTGACTTAGCGGTTAAATTGGGCATACTATAATTTGGGGTGATTGGAGTGGGGAAGAGAATATTAGTTCAGAGAAGAGGAAGGGGCTCATCAGTATTCACGGCTTCCACACATAAGCGAGTTGCGCCAGCAAAGTACCCCAACCTCACTAAGATCGACATCATGAATAAAGTTCTGAAGGGGCAGGTGCTAGAGCTACTTCATGATCCGGGCAGGGGGGCTCCACTGGCATACATAGAGCTTGAAACTGGCGAGAGATATTATACTCTAGCAGTAGAGGGGATGCGTGAGGGGCAGATAATAGAGGTTGGGGGGAAGGCCTCCATAAATATAGGTAACATTCTCCCAATTGGGGTAATTCCAGAGGGAACAGTAGTATGTAACATAGAAGTTTTACCAGGAGACGGTGGGAAATTAGTTCGCGCCTCAGGAGCCTATGCGACGGTCCTTTCACATACGCCCGAAGGCACGCTTATATCCCTTCCATCAGGTAAGACGCGCTATATTAACGATCAATGTCTTGCAATGATTGGAGTCGTGGCAGCCTCGGGCCGTATAGAGAAACCCTTTGTAAAGGCTGGGAAGAAATTCCATTGGATGAGGGCTAAGGGGCATAAGTATCCTAGGGTGCGGGGGAGGGCTATGATTGCAGCCCTGCATCCATTTGGAAGCGGTAGGAGAAGCGCTAAGAAGCCTACAGCGGTCTCACGTAATGCGCCGCCGGGGAGAAAAGTCGGGCATATAGCTGCTAAGAGAACTGGCAGGAAAAAGAGGAAGTAGGAGAGGTCTGCGCAGACATTTTCCTCCATTCAGGCACTAAAGTTATGGGAAATTTTTTAAGTCTTTACCTTAAGTCTTTAATGAGCATAGTGTAGTTTAGGTCTGGTTGAGAGATATGGGTAAGACTATAGTGGAGAAGATATTCAGCCTGTCTTCTGGAAAGGACTCTTATGCTGGAGACATAGTTGTAGCCAGCATAGATGCTGCTATGGCTCATGATGGAACTGTTCTCCTAGCTCTTGAGGCCTTCAAGGATATGGGCGGAAGGAGCGTTTGGGATCCTTCGAAGATTATTCTAGTTATAGATCACGTCGCTCCCAGTTCAAATGAGAATTTTGCGAGGGTCCATGAAGCTATGCGTAGATTCGCACGCAAATATGGCGCAAAGATTTATGATGTTGGATCCGGCATATGTCACCAACTTATGATTGAATCCGGGATTGTTCGGCCTGGATCGCTAATCGTCGGTGCCGATTCACACACATGTACATATGGTGCTCTTGGGGCATTTTCAACTGGAATAGGTTCAACGGAGATGGCGGCAGTATTTATATCTGGTAAACTGTGGTTCAAAGTTCCAGAAACAATTAGAGTTGAGATAAATGGCTTCACCCCACCAATGGTTCTTCCTAAAGATATTATTTTGAAGATAATTAGTGTTATAGGAGCTGATGGCGCGACGTATAAAGCTTTAGAGTACTGTGGTGAGACTATTAAAAATATGAGTATTGACGGACGCTTAACGCTCTGTAACATGGCGGTTGAGATGGGTGCTAAGACTGGGATAATTGAGCCAGATGAGAAAACCAAGGAGTATTTAGCTAGCATTGGGATTAGGGATTATACCTATATTAGAAGCGATGAGGACGCGGAATATGCTGAAAAAATTAGATTGGATGTATCCGAATTAGAGCCAATGATCGCATGTCCACACGCGGTTGATAACGTTAAGCAAGTTAAAGATGTCGAGGGGATAGAGATTAATCAGGTTTTCTTAGGTTCCTGCACAAATGGGCGAATTGAAGATTTAAGGGTTGCCGCCAAAATACTTGAGGGAAAAAAGATTAAGGATGGTGTCAGAATGATAGTTATCCCGGCCTCCAAGAGCATATATTTACAGGCTTTAAGAGAGGGATTGATTGAAACTTTTATTAAGGCTGGTTGCACAGTCTGTAATCCTGGATGCGGCCCATGCGCTGGCGCTCACCAAGGGATCCTTGGGCCAGGAGAGGTTTGTCTATCAACATCTAACAGAAACTTTAAGGGTAGGATGGGGAGCGCTGATGCAGAGATCTACTTAGCATCACCAGCAACCGCGGCGGCATCGGCCCTTGAGGGTAAAATAACGGATCCAAGAAGACTATTAAAGTGTTAGAGGAGGTGAAATTTATGGCGGTGGTTAGGGGCCGCGCATGGAGGGTTGGTGATAATATAAACACGGATTTGATTATAGCGGGGAAATATAAGCTGAGTATAACTAATATTGATGAGCTCTCGAAGCATGCTATGGAGGCGCTAATACCTGGATTTGCAGAGAAGGTGAGTAAGGGGGATGTGATTGTCGCTGGAAGAAATTTCGGTTGCGGGTCGAGTAGGGAGCAGGCTCCGCTCGTTTTAAAGCATTTAGGCATAGGAGCGGTCATCGCTGAATCGTTTGCAAGGATATTTTATAGGAATGCGATAAACATTGGCCTGCCAGCCCTAGAATGCAGGGATGTTCATAGAATATCTGATGGGGATATCCTGGAGGTAAACTTAGCCAGCGGCATTATTAGGAATATGACCAAAAATGAGGATTATAGGGTTAAGCCGATACCTCCAGCTCTATTGGAAATTCTAACTGAGGGTGGGTTGGTCAGCTATGTTAAACGGCACGGAAGGCTTCCGTGGTGATTTAATGTGCAAATGCTTTTGCTTTTAGCCACCATGAACTACTGGAATTAAAACTATCTCATCGCCATCTCTAATAACCGCGTTAATCCCACCCAGCAGCCCCATTTCCTTCCCATTTATTAGCACTATTGTATTTGGGCTGGGATCCTTTAACTCTGGATCCAACAAAACATCTTTTAGGGAAGATGCCTCCTCTAAAATCTTTTTGATCACATCCCTCAGCCTTGCTTCTCCTAAAGTATTTATATGGAGGAATAGCTCTTCTTTTCCAAGAGCCTTTTTCAATATCCCCATAGCTTTAACCTTAACCTTCATTCCAAATCCCTCTACTAGAAGAACCAAGCATTTTATTTCATCCTCTTGAAATGATTTAGCCCAAACCTTCTCAAAAACATTTCAGCACCCTTGTAATCGTCTATCCTGAAGAGATGGCTTTGGCATTTACAGTCAGATGATCCGAACCCCTTTATGGGTTCATATGAGCTACTTAATGCAAGCGCGAGACGGCACTCCTCTTCTCTAGAAGCCCTCTTAAATAGAACGTTTACAATCTCAGCATCCCCATCTTTGAGCAAATAATCTATGTGCCAGAAGACCCGCTTACTCTTATCGAAGTGTCTCGTGATTCTTCTCTCCAAATTATTCTGGGCTGAGCCAACATAAACATAAAAGCCCCTTTTAAAGGTTAATGGGCCGAGGGAGCCAACTATCACATTTTTCTCTTTGCTGACATAGATTATAAGCGCATATATACCCTTCATTCCCAATATCCTAAACTGGCACAAACTAATATTAATCATCGATCCATTAAAGATTTTTAGATATGCCTAGCCAAGTCATAGTGAGAAGGGCAGAGATATCAGACCTAAAGGCTCTATATGAAATAGAAGTTGAGTGTTTCCGGGAAGAGGCTTTCCCACTACAGTACCTTAAGCTTTTTCTTAGTGATGCTGCCTTTATAACTTTAGTCATGGCTCTTGAAGACAGGATTATCGGCTATGTAACAGCTCGGATAGAGAACTTTGAAGGGAAATGTATGGGGCATATATATTCTATAGCCGTTAAACCAGAGTATAGGCGGAGGGGGATAGGATCGCGCTTACTGGAGTCTGTGGAGGAGATTTTAAAGGAAAAGGGTGCCAAAGTCTGCTATTTAGAGACCCGTAAGGATAATCTTGCCGCCATAAATTTCTATCTCAAGCATGAATATAGAGTGTTTGAGGTTCTAGTAGATTACTATGGTGATGGGAAAGACGGTATAAGATTCCTAAAATTTTTGTGAGAAACATTATTTAACGCCTATTTCTCGCAATCTCAGCTTACAGCAAAATATTAAATAGTTGTTGATCAATAAGAGTTTGGGTGAATTTTATGCTGGAATTAAGGATTGGTCATAGGGGTGCGAAGGCATACGAGCCTGAAAATACTATACTCAGTTTTAAAAGAGCTCTTGAGCTCGGCGTGAATGCTGTTGAGCTCGATGTTAGAAGGACAAAAGACGGCGAGATCGTGGTTATTCATGATGCTGAGGTCGACAGGACAACTAATGGAAAAGGGTTAGTTAGCGATCTAACATTAAAGGAGATTAAGGAGCTTTCAACCGAGAAGGGCGAGAAAATACCGACGCTGGATGAAGCCCTCGCCTTTCTAGATAGGAAGGTAAAGGTGCTCATAGAGATAAAAGAGGTTGGAATAGAGGAAAAAGTCTTAGAAATTGTTAAAAGTAGGGGCTTAGAAGATAATGTAATCATAATTTCGTTTCACGAGGATTCTTTGAAAAAGGTTAGGGAGATGAACGGGGTCATTAAGACCGGGCTAATTTATGTGAGACACAAGGATCCGATAAAAGCAGCCTTATCATTAAAAGCCCAGTATTTACTCCCAATGTATAAGTTTGTTTACCCATCTCTCGTAAAGAGGGCTCATGAAAATGGCTTAAAAGTTATTGTCTGGACGATTAATACTCCTGAAGAAGCACGTGAATACGCGAGGATGGGAGTTGATGGAATAGCGAGCGATAGACCCGATATACTAAAAGATTTATAATTGGATTTTAGTAAAATTAAATATCAATCTCCTCTTCCTGTACCTCCTCACATCCTTCTTCGAGATAATATCTTCTGGTTTTTATATCGCATCCAACCCTACCCTTCTCAAAGAGCCTGCGAAGCGCTTTAAATACGACTTTCGGGCTCTTATTCAATCTTTCAGAGATCTCCGCAAGGGTTAAGGGCTCCGACTTACTTAAAAGATCAATAATTTTCTTTTCAAGATCACTCATTCTCTCGCCCCGGACATAAAATAAGTTATGATAGATACACTTAAAAATTTAAACTGGACATAATATCCTACCAATCATCTAGCTCTTAATTTAAACCTTCAAATCCGCAAAGGTAAATTACCTCACTTTTTGGAATATTATATTGGTAGAAGTGGAGAATGGGTACCTGCCTTATTTGTAATGCTAGCTCACCATTAATCTCCAGTAAATTAGGAGTTTGTGTAAAATGTATTAGAGAGAAGCCCGAAAAAGCCCTTGAGGTAATTAAATTTGTCCGTAGAGAATCGCGAAAGCGCTTTGACCTTCCACCAGAGGTTCCAAAAGATCCTAAAGGTGTTAAATGTGGAATGTGCGCAAATGATTGCATTATCGGGCATGGCTCGCGGGGATTCTGCGGCCTAGTATTCAATGTTGATGGGCATATTAAGCGAATGGGCGGAACCCCTGAAAGAGGTATTCTAGAATGGTATTATGATCCACTACCAACAAACTGTGTTGCATGGTGGTTCTGCCCTGGATGCACTGGCGCTGGGTACCCGAAGTATGCATATAAGCCTACCGCTGAGACAGGCTACATGAACTTAGCCGTATTTTATGGGGCTTGTAGTTTAGACTGTCTTTTCTGCCAGAACTGGCATTACCGTTACCTCTCACAGAGACTTAGCCCATGTATGAGCAGCGAGGAGCTAGCTGAGAAGGTTAGTGAAAGAGTTTCATGTATATGCTATTTTGGGGGTGATCCATCCGCACAGATGCCTCATGCAATTAGGACGAGCAAGATAGCCCTGGAGAAGGCCAAGGAGGATGGGCGCATACTTAGAATATGCTGGGAGACTAACGGTAATATGCGCAGGGAATTCGCTGTAAACGCGGCTGAGCTATCGCTTGAGAGCGGTGGGATCGTTAAGTTCGATTTAAAGGCCTGGGACGAAAACATTTATATGGCGTTATGCGGTGTATTAAAAAAGGATATTTTCGAAAACTTTGCGGCCATAGGCGAGAGGTATTTTTCTGAGAGAGAGGAGGTACCAGTCTTAACTGCAAGCACGCTTCTTGTGCCAGGCTACATAGATCCTATTGAGGTTGAAAATATAGCCAAGTTTATCGCTGATATAGATCCACGAATACCATACACACTCCTAGCCTTCTATCCACAATATACTATAGATGACCTACCAACGACAAGTAGAAAACAGGCATATGAATGCTATGAAATATCAAAAAGATACTTGAAAAATGTTAGAATAGGAAACATACACCTACTAAGCTAGAGAACTATTCCGGCCAAAGAAAAAAGTTTGGTCATCAATTTTATATTAATCCAATTACTATTGGTGCGAAGACTTCTGCAACCAGAGACATCACAGTTATCATAGTGTTGAGGGATGGCCCAGCAGTATCTTTAAATGGATCGCCGACAGTATCGCCGGTAACCGCCGCTTTATGAGCCTCTGATCCCTTCCCACCATACACTCCAGACTCAATATATTTTTTGGCGTTATCCCATAGTCCACCGGAGTTAGCCATGAAGAGAGCAAATATTATGCCAGTAACAATGCTCCCCGCTAAGAATCCCGCCAGAGCCTCCCTTCCCAAAATTCTCAGCGTCAATACTGGAGCTATTATCGCCAGCGAGCATATTGGAATAAGCTCCCTTATGGCACCCTTAGTTGCAATATCAACACACTTAGCATAGTCCGGTTTCGCCCTCCCCTCCATTAATCCCGGAATCTCCCTGAATTGACGCCTAATCTCATTGATCATCCTCTCAGCATTTCTCCCAACAGAAAGAATCAATAGTGCCGAGAGTAGGGGCGGCATCACCCCGCCGATGAATATACCGACAACAACTTCAGGCTTCATCAAATCTAATATCTCTATGTTAACAAGGTGGACGTAAGCCGCGAAGAGGGCTAGAACCGTGAGTGCTGCGGCACCTATCGCGAATCCCTTTGTTATAGCCTTTGTTGTGTTCCCAGCGGCATCAAGCCTATCCGCGACCTCGATTACATCTTCACCCAACCAGGACTGCTCGGCTATACCCTTAGCGTTATCTGAAATCGGGCCATAAGCATCAGCTGATATGGTCATACCAACCGTTGCCAGCATTCCGACAGCGGCTATCGCAATCCCATAAAAGGGATTAACACCAAATAAAGTCGAGAGATACCATGCCGCCAGCGTCGCTGCGCATATACCTATTACGGGCGGAACAATACTTATTATACCATAAGAGAAGCCTGTTAAGATATTAATCGCCGCACCTGTTGTCGATGCTTCAGCAACCTTCTTTGCAGGCATTCTATCTATAGATGTAAAGTAGTCTGTTGTGAGCCCGATAACGACCCCAGCTGCCAGACCAGCTACCGTAGGCAAGTATATTCCAAGCCACCTGTTTCCTTCCAGCCCTGAGAAGAATGAGACTATAAGCAAAAGTATCGCGAATATAATCCATGTTCCAAAAGAGCCCCTATTAAGCGCCGCTCCAGGATTCCCCTTAATGCTGATTTTAGTAATAGCTACGCCGAGAAGCGATGCGAAAAGTCCCATGGCCGCCGCAATTAGCGGGAGCATGACAAGTATGCTTTCACCACATTCTGCTCCAAGGAGCATTGCTGCCACCAAACTCGCGATATATGAATCAGTTAGATCCGCTCCCATGCCAGCCACGTCACCCACGTTATCACCAACATTATCGGCTATTACAGCTGGGTTTCTTGGGTCGTCTTCAGGTATACCGAGCTCAACTTTGCCGACTAAATCGGCGCTTATATCAGCTGTCTTCGTATATATTCCGCCACCAGCCTTAGCAAATAGGGCTAGGGCGCTTGCCCCAAAGCTAAAGCCTAAAACTATGGTCGACGCTACTTCATCACCGAACCCAAGAACAAATCTATAGAGACAGAAGAGTGCGCTAACACCTAGTAAAGATAGGCCAATGATAGATAAGCCCATGACAGCCCCGCCGTAAAAGGCTATTGGAAAGGCTTTTCTTAGACCTTCTCTAGCCGCATTAGCTGTTCTAACGTTGGCCTCGACTGCGGCTATCATTCCGATATATGCAGCGACCGTGGTGCATATAGAGCCTAAAATATATGCTAACATCATGCTTGCTCCAAAGAATGTGTCGCCGTGATGATATATTGTGTAAAGCGTTCCGATTATGACGGCCATTATTATGGCGAAGATAGCTAAAGTTATATTCTGCCTTCTGAGGTATGCCTTTGCACCCTCCTTTATGGCGTTAGCTATCTCCCTCATCCTTTCGTTTCCAGCGTCCTGCCTTTTAATGTATCGGTAGAGGTAGCCTGCAAGCCCAACCGAGACAAGCCCCATTATAAATGTTATGTAAAGCCAGATTAGCAATCCGTTCCCTCCATCCTAATATGCCTGGTTATATAAGTTGATGCAAGGAGTTAATAAAAATTTCAGGAAAATTTATTTGAAATCTCTGGCATTTACAAAATAAGGGAAGTTTTATCGTAAGGTGACTTAGATAATGACTGGTGTCGGCCTAGTTGGCTGCGGCGCGATAGGCACAGTTATAGCTGAGGCTATAGATAGAGGGGATGCTGGCAACATAAGTTTGGTGGTCATTTACGACATTGTTAAGGAAAAGGCGGAAAGGATTGCTTCCAGATTGGTTCATAAGCCATTTATAGCAAGGTCATTAGGCGAAGTCTTAGAAAACAATAGAGTTGAGATAGTTGTCGAGGCAGCTTCACAGGAATTTGTTAAAGAGTATGCTGTTAAGATACTAAATAGTGGTAAGGATTTATTAGTCATGAGCGTAGGTGCTTTGCTAGATGAAACGCTTCTTTCTGAGATAATTGATGCCGCCAAGAAAACTGGAAAGAAAATTTATATTCCGTCTGGAGCGATTGTAGGTATAGACAATATTAAGTCGGCTGCCTTAGGTCGCATTGAAGAAATTATGCTTATAACCAGGAAGCCTCTAGCAAGCTTTAGAGACTCCAGGTCGGTTAAGATGATAAAACATGACTTATCTTCCATAAAAGAGCCGCTAGTTTTATATGAGGGGCCAGCTCGAGAAGCCGTCAAGCTATTTCCACAAAACATTAATGTTGCGGCCACATTAAGTCTAGCTGGCATAGGGCCGGATAAAACAAGAGTTAAGATTATAGCTGATCCAAACATAAAGGATATAATTCATGAAATATATGTTAAGGGTGAATTTGGAGAAATATATACAAGGGCTGTGAATAAGCCTTTTCCAAGTAACCCTAGAACGAGCTATATCGCAGCCCTCTCAGCCATAGCGACTTTAAAGAGAATTGCTAGCAGTATAATCATCGGCACATAAAGGCTCTGTCAGAAGGTTAAGTATAGCTAAGGTTACATAGATAGCTTCTTCTGTCCTAACAGTCTCCGTAGCCTGCCTTGGAATAACATTGACAATGAAATCCGAAATCTTTCTCAAGTCAAGCCCCTCCTGCCTAACTATTTCATACAAACCTTGAGTTGGCGACCCGAAAGCAACAAGTATGCTCCTTGATTTGCGCCACCTCTCTAAAAGATTATCTTTAACTTTCATAAAAGGTTCTCCATACTTAGATGTCGCGATAACTAGATCGAATAAACCGCTTTTAATCATTTGTCCAATGGGATTTTTCGAAATAGTTACTCTGTATCCCCAGTATAATGGAATTTCACTTTGGTCTACGAGCACAATCTTTGGATTATCTCCATCGCTAACAACTTTAACGGTTACACGTGTATCCCTTTTAATGCGTAAACCCGGGATGAAAACTGGTTCTTCAACACCTATATCTACAAGTATCCCATTCTTATTTTCCCTGAGGACAATCCCATCCCTGAACTCGCCGATTTTCAGGTCTCTCTTTTTGCTTCTAGTTGGATGATGAGGTGTTCTGAGCGGTGGGAGAATACCGGCATAACGAAGCTCAGGCATCACCCTAAACAACCTCTTTCTAAGATACTGTGGTGTCTCCATGTAAGAGAGAATTGTGGATACAAGCTTTTGCTCACGGCTCTGATCCATGCTAAGAATGTCTGGGTAAATTATGACCTCATCAACACGAAATATTGCTAGAGCGCGGCCTATAAAACCAACCTTTAACGTTTTCTCCCTGAGGTGGGGAACATCTGAAACAATTGACGCTGGAATAGCAATGGAAAGCTTCTGCCGCCGCCTTAATGGTTCTGAAAACAACAATTATCCCTTAAAATAACTTTCAGTGACATATATTTAAGCATAAACTGAATCTTTTCGTAAATCCGTTTTAACAACTAATATGTAAATTTGATGCTAGATATGCCAACCTTTATAAATATCTTTAAAGTTAAATGAAAGAAGGGAGAGGTTTATGCCGCTTACATTGAGAGTTCGGGATGTTATGGAGAATGGCATCGTGACCATTGATGGAAATGCCCCTGCTATTGAAGCCGTTAAGAAAATGTTAGAAAATAACGTTTGGTCGGTTATAGTGACCGTAAATGATTTACCAACGGGCGTCGTCACAGAACGTGACATATTGAGGAGGGTTATTGCGAAAGGATACGATGTAAATAAAGTACCGTTGAAGGATATTATGTCGTGCCCAATAATAACAATTGATCCAGAAGCATCCTTTGGGGAAGCATGGAAGCTCATGGTTGAAAAAGATATCAGGCGTATATATGTTATCGAAAAAGGTAAAATTATAGGTAGGGTGACACGCGCAGGCTTATTCCAAAAACTATTAGACGCAGTTTTAGCGTTAACATCACTTAAAACTCTAGTATAAACAAAAACTTTATTGAAAAACTTCTTTTTCCCTCAATTATTTATATCAGACCCGCAAAGAAAAATTAAAAACAATTTTAGTGAGTAAAGGTATCTTGGGTAGGCTTGGAAATTATTTCAGGAGTATTATATGGGATTACCATTAATGATGCACATAAAATTGCGACCCTGCCAAGCCGCATCGATCCCTCAAACAAATTCTAGAGTCATCAATCTATTTTACCGCCTAAAGAACACTTCCTCTCTAATAAAAGGGCATAAAATGTTGGTGGGGCTGGCCGGACTTGAACCGGCGACCTACGGGTTTCTCCAAGCTCCAGATAATCTTCATCCCCATTGGGTCAGTAAACCCGTCTTCTGGCATCTGGAGCCCCTAACGGCTTAAGCGGCACTAAGGCCGCATTAAACAGTCGTCATACCTTTCTAGCAGCTCACTATGAGTGAGCTGATGCTAGACCACAGCCCCACCAACAATAGAAAATTGGAAAAAATCCACTTTATATATCTTGTGCCCCGCTTTTAGGCGAAAAAGTTAAGAAGAAGAGTTAATTATAAATTATCTTGGATTGCCGGCCAAAGGGCGCGGGAAACACCCAAACCCATTCCGAACTTGGAAGTTAAACCGCGCTCCGTTCCTGGTTTTAGTGGGGTCTTCGGCCCCGCGAAGCCAGGAAAGCTGGCAATCCGCTTTTACTCCTCTTCTAAAAGCCATTTCAGGGGTATATCCTGATAGGTTCCGTCTGGAAGGGTTCTGCGGATGGTTATTGGCAGGATGCCGCGTTTCAGCTCCTCAAGTGCGATATCTATTGGGCTTCTCAAGTTCTCCTTCACTTCTATTAGGATTGGGGCGCCCATAGCTATTTGCAATGCCCTCGCACCCACAATTCTAGCTTTCTCAAAGCGGGTGAGCTTGGGTGGTCCAATTAGAACCTTCTTTTTTTGAGTCTCAGAATGCGCAATCTTTATTTCTTCAGACATAGATTTAATAATCTCTCCTCCTTACGCTACCTAGGAACGAATTTGATATGTATTTTTATGTTTGATGCACATAAATGTTAAAGTAAATATAAATTTTGCGAAGAACAGTAGATAAACGTTGGTGAAAACTTAAATGTTTCGTCTTATATCACTTCTTTTTAGGATAAGATGCTCAAGGAGAAATTAAGGGATCTGGAGATTGGTAGTGTAGTTATTATTTTTGATAGGGATTTTGGTAAGCTTGTATTTCGGGATTTTAGGGGGTATGGGTCTCTATTAGATGATGCGGAATGGCTGCTCGAAAGAACTCAGCAGCGATCATGGGGTTTCATGCTACGACCAGTTATACAGAATGGTTGTTATGGTCTCTGGATAGGAGAATATATGCCAAACAATAATCGAGTAATTCGGGAAGAGATAATTTTTAGCAAAGCCTCCTCAAAGATAAGCAAGCTTCTTATGAGATATGCGGAGGATAAAGCCAGTGAGAGAAAGATTGATAGAATAATAGATATCAGCGTTCTTAAAAAGATGCTTCCTGAAAGCAATATAATTCGTGGATTCAAATATTATATTTGTCCGGAAGACTGGATCTATAAGAGATGCCCATATGCGAAGGAGATCTACAGGGCTATTGAAGAAAAATATGGTTCGTCGATAAAATTATATTACTCACGAGTGGCAGAAATGATGCTAAGTATTAATAAGTGCGATGATGTTTTAATATGCCCGCTGTTAGCCTCGCCGAACGCTTTTGAGAGAATACTCATCCTCAACAATATTTTACGGAGCAGTAAGATCGGGGAGATAAAAGTTCTAGATAAAAATACAATAAGAATCTCTTAGCTAGAGTTCTTAAGAGGGAAAGTTTTAATTTTATTCAGGGAATCATTTATTTTCTTCCAGTGAGAACCCTTCCAATATACCTGTGAGCATCCAGTGCAAATCCAGAATTCATTATATGTCTTATAAGTTGAGTATAACACTTTATCTTTAATGCTTTCTTTTTCTATTGGTTTAATTGGAGAATTACATTTTGGGCAACGTGATTTCTCAATATTTATCTCTAAACTAATATTGAGTTGCCTCGATAGATCTACCATTTTCTCAATATGCGTTCTTCCCTCCACAAAAACTGCTTTAATTCCACTGGCATTGGCTTTCCTATAAAGCTGATAGTCCTTAGTTAATATAATACGCCCCTCATTGGTAGCAATCTCCAGTATTTCATTATCCCGTAGGTCGCCAGCATACTTCGTATCATATCCCAGCATCCTCAACCATCTAGCAACTCTGCCAAGCATGCCATCAACAATAAATTTAATGTCGCTCATATCCTCTTTACCCACCCGATTATCTTGCCGTTTCCCGGCTTGGCTGCAATCTCCCCCTCATCCATCACTAACGTACCATTCACAAATGTCTTCACGGGTTTCCCTTTCACACGCCAGCCATCAAATGGAGAAAACTTCGCCTTTGAATAGAATTCTGACGAATCTATAGTCCACTCCCGCTTTAAGTCGACGACGACGAGATCCGCATAGAACCCCTCCGCAATTTGACCACGGCCCTTAAACCCGAATATTCTTGATGGATTCTCTGAGAGAACTCTGACCAGGTCTGATAACGATATCTGCCCCCTATTAACCATGGTGAGCATTAAGGGGAGAGTAGTTTCTATTCCTGGTATTCCAGCCATAACATCCCATACAGAAGAAGAATCTTTTTCTTTCAATGAATGGGGGGCATGATCAGATGCAACAATATCGATTAAACCCTTTCCCAGCGCCCACTGCAAATATGAGACATCGGATAAGGGCCGGAGTGGCGGATTTACAAGCGCAATATTGCCTATCTTTTTGAGATCCTTCTTTGAGAGGAGCAGGTGGTGCGGTGTAACCTCGCATGATACTGGGAGACCACGAGCTTTTTCTCGTAGTATCGCTTTTAGCCCCTCAGATGTGCTAACGTGACATATATGTGCGAATGCGCCTGACTCTCTCATCAATCTTATAGCGCGCATGATCCCCCTTACCTCCGCTTCAACAGAATGAACTTCAAGGTAAGCATCGATGTCATCCCGATTTCCTATCTCTTCAATCTTCTTGCGAAGGAAAATACCATCCTCCGCGTGGATGGCGATTGGAATATTGGCGCTTGCAACCTCTTTAAAAGCGCTTATCACTTTATCTTCATCATTTGGATCTAAACCACCAACCTTATGAGAGAGAAATATCTTAAATGCTTTTGCACCAGTATGTATTATTTGCTTTATCTCACCGATATCCTGCGGGAAAGCTGAATAAAAAGATACATTAACGATTATTTTCCTAGAAGCTATTTCCATCCTTTCCTTCAACGTCTCTGAGTTCATAGTTATTGGCTTATTATTCGGCATATCTACGACGAGAGTCACACCGCCATTAGCAGCGGCGCATGTGCCAGAATAGAAATCCTCTTTATATGAGAGTTCTTGATCCCTTAGGTGGACGTGAACATCTATAACGCCTGGAAGAACAAGCATCCCACTCAAATTTATCTTCTCTGAAGCGCTTGGAAGATTAGTCTCCTTAGCAACCTTAAATATTCTCCCCTCATTAATGGCTATTCCAGCCTCGATTACTCTATTACCAATATATATTTTAGCCTCTTTAAGAATAAGATCCACTGTCAACCCTACTCGCCTAAAACTTTGCTTCTTATTGGAGAAGATACCAATCCTCTAAAAAAGATTTATTCTTCACTTTTCCTTTCTAGGTAACAGTCTTCGCAGATATAGGCTCCATCAGTCTCCCGAAGGTTGTCGGACCAGGCTCCACAATAATCACAGTATCCAGCCAAAGATAACTTTTCCTCAGCTTCCTCACCAGTCGTAATCTTAGCCTTCTCCTGAATTATCTCTATGAGCTCCGGAGTGACGGAGATTATATCTTTACTAGTGATTATCCCAACGAGCTGACTCTTATACATGACTGCGAGCCTTCTAACATTATAGCGATTCATTTCCTTAGCGGCCTCGCTTATTGTTTTTTCAGCGTCAATTGTTATTAACGGTGCGCTCATTATTTCCCTAGCGACAACTTCGCTTGGCTTAATATTTTCAGCGACGACTCTCGTAACTATATCCTTCTCAGTTATTATGCCTACTGGCTTTCCCTCATTGCTGTTTACGATTATACAGCCGATATCATTATCCCTCATCAACTTGGCAACTTCTTGCGCAGAAGCATTCTCATTAACTGTTATTACAGGGCTGCTCATGACATCTTTTACTAAGAGCCTAGATCTTATCTCGAAGTCATCCATGCTCCTTCCCCTCCTTCTTATCAAGAATGATAATTTAAATTATTATATACTTTTCTTTCTACATTAAGCGTCGCAATTGTGGATCTAGCAGGAGCATAAACTTGAGATCTCATGGAAAAGACGCCTAATCCTCTCAACAGCTGGATGATTTTCCCCTAGCTCCTCCTTAAATCGCCTTATTGTCTCCTCGATTGGAACCACGCTCGATCCCTCAATCATTTTATCAGCGCATGAAACTATCTTCTCCTCAATAGTCTCCGGAATATAATCTTTTTTCGGCCAGCCCAACTTGACAGCCTCATCAGATGATATTCCACCCCCAACATGCCGCTCTATAATCGCTGTGATTTTCTCTGGCAGGCCGATGGAGCGTGCTATTTCAGCGCCGATGATCGCGTGATGAACGCTGTGCGTCTTTGATCTACCTATATCATGCAAGAGCGCTCCAATATGAACTAATTGTATATCTACATTTACGCCTCTCTCTAAACATTTTCTGGCCATATTAACGGCTAGTCTTGCAACCGCTTCACAGTGCTTTATTATATCATTGGAGCAGCCAACATCCTTAAGGATTTTAATAGCCTCTTCAGGTGAGGGCAGTCTCTCACTCATTTAGCTCACTCTTAATCTTTTCAATCTTCTTTCTAATACTCTCAATAATTTTACTATTATCATAATATGATAGCGGCTTGTTACACTTAGGGCATCTAAAAAGGTATTCCGTCGCTTCCTCAAAAGATAAGCGCTTGCATCCAGGCGTATAACAGTAATAAAAGCTGTGACTATTTTCATATTCAAGTCTCTTCTCAAGCTTTTCCAGTATACGTTTCTTTTGTCCTATTATGAAGCCCTCAACCTGATCTAGTTGTATCCTCCAATAAAATGTAAACCAGCCAGTATCCTTACTTCTAACTCGCCTCAGCCCAACTATAGAGTGTTCATAAAGTTTATAGAGCATCTTTCGGGCATCATTAAGCTTTATTCCAGTTTTAGACACTATTTCATCTTCAGTCATCTCATCATTCTGACTGAGAACCTCAATTATCTTAGCTGCATCCTCGCCCCCAATAGCGCACGCAACTTTAATTAACATATCATGACTTACAACTGGCATGCTAATCGCTCTCAAAGATAGCAAACACAATTATACTTTAGCTTTTAGCAAACTTAAATTAATCGGAAAAATTTGGGAAAAAGCGCTTCTTCCTATGAGGTCTTTATAATCCTCTTTCCTCTTGCTTCTGGAATAATTTTTATTTTTGCGCCCTCAAACTCCTTCTTGAGCTCTTTCCCCATATATAATTCATGTAGAAAAACGCTTAAAGCCCCAACCTCTGAGTGTGGTTGGAACGTTATTGAGACATTCCAATCAGCAATATCATAAACAATTCTTGGAACCTTTTCTCCGCCAACAACTATAAGTTTATCTTTTCCAGAGTTCCTTATCTCCTGAATAACTTCGTCCAATGGCAGACCATACATGGTTAAGTGTATGACTTCACCACCACTTCTCTTCCACTCTCTCATTTTTCTAATCCAGTTTTCAACATATTCTACACTAAATTGTCCCCCCCACACTTCCACAACCCTTCTAATACTTGCCTCAACCTTTTCATCCCTACAACCGCTATAGAATGCCCCATGAGCGCCAAAAGCCCTAGCAACTAAGAAGACATGTGTTGTAACACGCTTATCCCTCTCGGGCCTATGCCCAAGTCTAAGAACAAAGACCCGCCAATTATACTGATTGCACAACCTTACCACCAATTCTGTTAACAAAAGATTTAATTTTCTCTGCTAAATTTTGTGGCGCGCCAACGTGAACTGTAAGGGAATCATCGTTATATGCCACTCTATATACATTTGCATTCTCATAAACCCATGAAAGGAAGGAGAAGGTTTCCTCACATACTGGTATTGAGAAAGTTAAATCCTTATATCTCCCCAGAATCTTTGCTATTTCCATCTTAAGATGGTCTAAATTGGTCTCATGGAGAGCGGATATTGGAACGAATGTTATGTTTGTATACTCTGCGCTTAAGTGTTTGATCTTCTCATTAAGTTCCTTCTGGGATAACAGATCGATTTTATTTAGTACGGCTATTGTAGGTATCCCTGTTGCGCCTATTCTCTCTAAAACTTCAAAGGAGGCTGCAAACTTCCTTAAGATCTCATTGAGGGGGTCACTTACATCAACAACTAGTAAGATTAGATCAGAGTATGTGATTTCTTCTAATGTTGAGTAGAAAGCTTCAATTAGGGTTATGGGCAAGCGATCTATGAATCCAACGGTATCTGTTATGAAAGCCTTCTCTCCAAAAATCTCTATAGCTCTTGTTGTTGTAGAGAGGGTTGTGAAGACCTCAGGACCAGTCAAAACATTTTCTTTTGTCAGAGCGTTAAAAAGTGTGCTTTTGCCAGAATTTGTGTATCCAGTTAATGATATTAGTGGGAAGTCGAGCTCAGCCCTGCGCGCCCGATGTATCTCTCTTAACTTTCTAATCTCTTTAAGCTTTTCCTGAATTTTATGAATTCTCCTTTTAATAGCATTATAATAGACATCCGCTTCATATCTACCCAGCCCGTGAAAGCCGGGCTGCTCACCCATCTTAGCGAGTCTAACTTTCTCTTTCGCATGAGCCAGCTCATACTGTAGTCGCGCTAATTCAATCTGCAATTTTGCCTCTTTTGTCGACGCCCTCTTAATAAATATCTCCAAAATTAGCTGGAAACGATCGATTATTTCTACGCCAGTTATCTTGGCAAGGTTGTAGATCTGGACTGTCTTAAGCTGGTTTCCAAAAATTATCTTCTCCGCTCCTAAATCTCTAGCCATTTGAGCGAGTTCTTTAGCCTTCCCAGGACCAATGTTATAGCGTGGATGAGGAGTTCTCACCTGCTCAACTATACCAACAACTTCATAATCAGCTGCCTCTGCTAAGCTTTTAAGCTCCTCTATGCACGATTGCTCGTGTGGTTCTCTTCGATATACTATTATCGCCTTACTCTTCGTCTATCTCTCCCCTCTCATCACCCTTTATTTGAACAATCTCGCCCAACGTAACAGTCCTCTTACCTTTCGTTAGATTGCTGATTGATCTATCAAAGTTTATCTCGGGCTGCTTAACTAATAATTTTATCTTTAATGCGCGTTCAAGTTTGGCTGCTAACCTAATGTCAGGAATAATTTTTCCACCCTCAATCTTCTTTATTACAGATTCCTTTTCTCCAATCATTTTGCCAAGATCCTCGGGTGTTAAACCTAATTTCTCACGAGCCTTTTTAATTATTGATCCAAAATCCTCGATTATCTCAAGATCATCTAATGGAA
>JAGTQD010000013.1 GCA_018396405.1 Candidatus Bathyarchaeota archaeon | reverse complement strand
AGACTGGTCAAAATAATTGATTCTTTATTACCTAAAAAAATTATATTCTATATTCGCCCTTCACCTTTCTTATCTTTCTCCTAAGCCACGCTAAAATGAAATTCTCGATCTCATTTTTCATGTAGGGATCCTGCCAAGCTCTTTCAAGCGCCTCACAGATATTTAATCCACCAATTAATCCGAAATGATTTAGGAGTTCATCATAAAGCTTATTCTTCTCAAACTCGCTTAGCCTAATTTTAAGACCATTTCTACTTTGAACTTCATTGAGAAGGAGCATGAAAATAACCTTGCTCAATATTTAATCCCCTCAACTATACTATTTAAAAACTCTATCATGAATATTTAAGCATTTTAAATTTCACCCATATATTTACTTTTTCTCAAATTTATTTGGTGGTATGTAATCGCCGTAGCGTTCCCTGGCGTTAATTAGGCGCTCAGCCTGCTCATCCAAGACTTTAAAGAGCTCGTCTGGGGTATCTGTCACTTGAGTCGACCAAAACTCTCTTACACGCCTAATCTTATCTAAGTTCTCCGGCACCCTTATAGTGAACTGCCTTATATAATCCTCCATGGTATACTCTTTATTTAGAACCTGTTTAAAGAGTCTTGCCAAGTCTTCATATTTTGGTATTAGGCCCGTAGGCGTTTCTATCACATCGACATCTCCGTGCACTCTGAGATCCACCCATTTTATCCAAACATGTTTGTCAATGGGCGCATTTAAGTATTCGCCAGTTCTTAGATCACGCAAGAAATAGTTGGCTCCAAAAATGAGTGGCTGTTTCTTAAGGTTCTTGCCAAACTCCAGATAATTTTTAATGTATTGTCCAAGAGATATTGAGATGAAATCTTGATTAGCCATTACATTGATTTCATATTTTCCCCGCTCGGTGATCGCAAATGTTGTCTCGGTCTCTAGAGACGCCCCATAAGCTATTATTCCATGCTCCCAGCTATACCCCTGCTGTATTGGTACATAAGCCCTGTAATCGCGACCACCATATATGATCGCACTCAGCTCAACCCCTAAGGGGTTATCCAGTTCTGGATCGCAATTTGGCAACGCCTTAAGGGATATTATATAGCGGGCATTATCACTGGCAGGCGGAATTTCCTCCCCGTGAGGTCCCCTCTTACCCTTCCACCACTTTCCAGAAAAGTTTATTCCATCCCTTGGCAGATCACATCCCATTCCAATCCACCATGGCCTAGCATCCTTGACCAGGACATTTGAAAAGATTATTTCATTTGGGCTTGTGAGAACCTGATAAAGTAGTGGCTGATCTTTAGGGTTGATGCCCCTTAAAATCCCAAAGATTCCAGCCTCTGGATTAACAGCCCTGCAGACACCGTTGATGTTGCGTAAATATGCTATATCATCGGCAAGTATGGTCTCTCCTGGAAGCATTGCCGTAGAGGTTTTGCCGCAGCCGCTTGGAAAGGCCCCAGCCACATATGTTTTTCGCCCCCCTGGACCATGAACCCCCATTATCATGAAGTGCTCGGCAAGCCAGCCTTCCCTATGGGCCTTTCTAATAGCTAATCGTAAAGCGTGCTTCTTGAAGCCAATAGAGTTCCCAGCATATTGCGTATTGACGCTATAAACCGTGTTCGTTACATAATCAATATAAATGCGCTTCTTCTCATGCTCCACACTTATCTTCCATTCATCAACCTTTCCGCAAGAATGTAGAGTCTTAAAGAATTCTGTTTCAGGCGTCATTTTAAGGAAGGTTTCATAGCCCTTTCTATAGAGTAGGCTTACTGCGTGAGCCACGTACCATGAATCAGTGCACTCCATGCATGGAATCGTGAAAATTGAGTTTGGTGGTCCAAGAATTAGAAATCGCACTATCATTGTGCGGTCAACCATAGAGTCTTTAAGTAGGCTAAAGATCTCTCTCAGCCCCTCATCCCGGTCAATCTGCTTCAGAGCGGGGCTCAGCCTATCACCTTTCGGCACAAGAAATTTTGTAACCTCCCTATCCCTTGCTTGATCAAATATTCCATCGAAATGGAATGTGTGTCCCGGAGTCGCTAGGGCTGCGCGCTCCTCACCGCTCGCAATTGCCATATGCTTAATGTAAGCTATTTCATCTGGCGTATCGCTACACACAAATATGTCTCTTGGGTTACAAAGGTATGCTGCTTCGGCTATGAACTGGTGAACCCTTAGGTTTTTTATAGCGCATATCTTCTCATAGTTTTCGCTATCCATTTTATCCTTTAATATGCTCAAGGGCTCTTCTGTAACCTCATTGTGGAGCATTCTTAGCATCATTTGCGCCACGCTTTCTCCAACACTATTATTAATCAACCCAATATTTCAGTGCGGGTATTAAGTTTTTATTGAACATTTATATATACTTTACTTAAATCGGCAAATAATTACGAAAAATATAAAATAACCAATAGAGTTTAGTGTCAGACTACTTTATTTCTACCTTTTTAATTAAAATAATGATGTTGCGTAAACTAAAGCTAATTATGGTGATTGGTTGATGGGCAGCGTTAAAGACTTAGAGGTTATTAAGAGACCAACTGTTGATCGTATGGGGGTAGCTCGCTTCCATTTTTCAGACCGCTACTCGGTCTTTGATTGGGGTGAGATGCCCGATCATATAGAGGGAAAGGGGGCGGCTCTATGTCTCATGGGGGCATATTGCTTTGAGAGACTTGAGGAGAGAGGGGTAAGAACCCATTACCGCGGTCTGGTAGATTCTAGTGGGCGGGTTGTCCACTTTGATGAGATTAGCGAGCCCTCAAATGTTATGGAAATAAATCTCGTGAACGTTTATAGACCGAGAGCCTATGTGAAGAATGGAAAGCTAAAGTATGATTATAGCGTTTTTAATCCAAGCCTGAGGAATTATCTCCTACCCCTAGAGATAATTTACAGGAATGGTTTACCTGAGGAATCGTCGGTCTTCAAGAGGCTTGAGCAGGGGCTTATAACTCTTGAGGATCTAGGCTTAGATCATATGCCAAAGCCCGGCGAGAGACTCTTAAAGCCTATCTTTGACGTCAGCACAAAACTTGAGGAGAGTGATAGATATATTTCCTGGAGGGAGGCAAAAGAGATAGCTGGTTTGACAGATGAGGAGGTTGAAGAGGTTAAGGCTCTGCTCTTCGAGGTTAATAGGTCTATAACCGAGATAGCTGAAAGAGCTGGCTTAATGAATGAGGATGGAAAGATAGAGTTGGCATTTGACCCAATGAGGCAGCTAATGGTTGTCGATGTCGTTGGGACGTTAGATGAGTGCAGGTTCACGCTTAATGAATTTCACGTTAGTAAGGAGGTTGCCAGAATATATTATAGGCGAACTATATGGGCAAAGGAAGTTGAGGAGACAAAGAAGATAGCGCGGGAAAAGGGCATAGAGAATTGGAGAACGCTAGTAAAGGTTCCACCGCCGAAGCTCGATCCAAGGTTGAAGACCTTAATAAGCCAAATGTATATGGCTGCGGCGAATGAGTTAACTGGAAGAAGTTTCTTTGATGTGCCGAAACTAGCAGATATCGTTAGGGAACTCCAGAACCTGCTGGCAAGCTCATAGCAATAAAATTATCTAACAAAATAGATTATCTTTTAGATAGCGGTTGTTTTCTGGCCCCTCACATATGTTTTGTCAGTAGCTAGAAACCCTCGTCATAGATCCGCTAATCTAGCCCTCATCATCCATAAGATTTTATTGAGAGTATCTGATTTAAAGTGTATGTTCGATATACTTATATGTCGTCAAACATATTTATAGTTGGGAAGATTATGCCTACCCAGAGATTTAGGATAACTCCTACAAGTAGAGGCGCGTTATTTAGGGCTAAGAGATGGTTTTACTCGATATTTTATACAAAGGATCTTCCTGCTGATGTTAGGGAGAATAACAAGAAGATTTGGGTTGATATGGCTTCTAGGCTTGTAGAGGAGATAAATAAGCGTAATGCTGCCGATAAGCCCGCGAGGCTCACCATAAATTATGAGAGTGGCCCCCGTGGCGATTTTATACCGCTCTCGGTAACTATTGAATTAATGGAGATAAAGCCTGTAGAAACGCTTACAATTTATTTGTCTAAAGATGAGGAGAAGAAGAAGCTGAAAGCCGATTTTGAGGAGATGATTAAGAGGGCTAAGGAGCTGGGGATGAGTCTGGAGGAGCTTAAAGAAATGATCAAATAAATATTTTTATCTTTTTTGTTATTTTTCTGAGGCATCGAGTTTAGAAATATTTTATATTTTATTCTCATAATTTTTATTCGGTGGTAGTATGGCTGAGCGGGAGTTGAAAGAGGTCGGCAAAGTGACGCACTATTTCACTAAGATAGGTGTTGCCGTAGTGAGCTTAACTGATACCCTGTCTGTGGGGGATAGGATCCTCATAAAGGGGACAACCACGAATTTCGAGCAGAATGTTGAGTCGATGCAGATAGAACATAAGAATGTTAACGTAGCATACAGTGGGCAGAGTATTGGGCTAAAGGTTAATCAGAGAGTTAGGGAAGGAGATAAAGTATATAAAATAATCCAGAAATAATTGTGGCAGATTTAGAGCGGGCTGGTCTGTTAAGGACACACGCTTTTAACGTGACAATAACCTACATGTTGATGCGCTAATTCCATCTTTTTATTATTGTCCTTCACTATTACTATAATTTGAGGTTGATTAAATGGATGAGCGGCTGCCAGGATATAAAGGGCTGGCGCTAAAATTGCTGCTCGATGCCGGAGCGGAGATAGGGGACCTGGTACGCATAATTAAGGATGATGTGGTTTTGGAAGGCATCCTGATTCCGAGATCGGAATATGGTGATGAGAGACATATCACAATAAAGATTAGGTCTGGCTACAACATTGGGGTTGAAGTCACACCCTCTACAAGGATTGAGCGGGTGAGCCCTGAGACAAAACCAGCATTCATTCCACCACAACCACCTGAGCAGAAGCCAGGTCTACCTAAAGTTTCAATATTAGGTACTGGTGGAACTATAGCTAGCCGAGTTGATTACAGGACTGGGGCTGTAAGGCCAGTTATGTCGGCCAGCGAACTATATAGTATTGTGCCAGAGCTAGCTGACATAGCAGTTATTGAGACGGAGATGCTATTTAATATTCTCAGTGAGGATATGACTCCGAAGTACTGGTCTATAATGGCTGAGGCTGTTGCAAGGCACATTAGGAGTGGTGTCCAGGGAGTTGTTATAGCGCATGGAACGGATACGATGGGCTACTCAGCCGCCGCATTAAGCTTCGCGCTCCAGAACCTTCCGGTTCCAGTAATTCTCGTCGGCGCGCAGAGGTCGGGTGATAGGCCTAGCTCAGACGCCGCCCTAAACCTTATAGGTGCGGTTACAGCGGCCTCAAGGGCGCCTTTCGCCGAGGTCTCTGTAGCTATGCATGAAACAACATCCGATGAATCAATAATTTTACATAGAGGCACTAAGGTGAGAAAATGTCATACAAGTAGGAGAGATGCCTTTAAGACGATAAATGCCACACCATTGGCAAGAGTGATTGGTGATAAAATTTTTATGCTGACAGATGAGTATCGTCCGAGAGATTCTAACCGCGAGCTCATTCTTAAACCGAATTTCGATGAGAGGGCCGCGCTGATAAAATTTTATCCTGGCATTAGACCAGAGCTCATTGATTGGCTTGTCTCAGGGGGATATAGGGGCATTGTTTTGGAGGGAACTGGTCTTGGGCATGTTTGCAGGGAATGCTTCCCCGCGATTAAAAGGGCTATTGATAGGGGTGTTGTTATCGCGATGGCTTCCCAATGCATCTGGGGGCGCGTAAACATGAATGTTTACTCTACTGGGCGGGATCTCTTAGCGATGGGTGTGGTTCCGCTGGGTGATATGCTCCCTGAGACAGCTCTCGTAAAGATGATGTGGTGCCTAGCTCAAACAAGTGATCCTGAGGAGGTAAAGAGGCTTCTATTAACTAATGTTGCGGGGGAGATATCCCAGAGGACAGTCGAATATATTGAGCCGCCCAAAACAGTTGTTGGGAGGGCTGATGGTAATTGACGATCGATTATAGGAAAATTGGACTTAAAGTTGGGTTAGAATGCCACCAGCAGCTTGCAACACGCGAGAAACTATTCTGCGGCTGCAGACCTGAGCTATTTAAGGGCGAGCCTGAAATAACATTCCTACGGAGGCTAAGGCCAACTCAGAGTGAGCTTGGCCAGATAGATCCGGCGGCATACTTTGAGTTCCAGAAGGGCGTAAAAATTCTTTATGAAGCTGACACAAAAACCTCCTGTCTTGTAGAGATGGATGAGGAGCCTCCCCACGATCTTAATAGAGAAGCATTAGAGATAGCGCTGATGGTAGCGCTTATGATGGGAGCGAAGCCCGTCGATGAGATACATGTTATGCGTAAAATCGTGATAGATGGCTCAAATACAACTGGCTTTCAAAGAACATGTGTCGTAGCGCTGAATGGTTCAATAACGGTTGATGGAAAAGAGATCCCAATAGAGCATGTGAGTCTTGAGGAGGACGCTGCTAGAAAAGTTGGCGAGGAGGGTCTCGTAATCCGATATAGAATTGATAGGCTGGGTATACCTCTCATAGAAGTTGCGACCGGGCCAGTGATAAGCAGTCCTGAAGAAGCTGAGAAAGTGGCTCTTGCAATAGGGAAAATCTTCAGGGCGACTAAGAGGGTTAGGCGGGGGATTGGCACAATAAGGCAGGACTTAAACATCTCTATTAAAGATGGAGCCCTGATAGAGATAAAGGGTGTTCAGGAGCTCGAGCTAATCTCCAAGGTTGTTGAGTATGAGGTACAGCGCCAGTTAAACCTGCTGAAAATAAGGGATGAGGTAAGGAGGCGCGGGCTGAGGGAGGAGGATCTGAGGGAAGAATTTGTGGACGTAACACTATTATTTAAGGAAACCCAGTGCCGAGTTCTTAGGAGATCGATAGAGAGGGGCGATATTGTGTTGGCGGTGAAGCTGCCTAAGTTCGCTGGCCTGCTGGGATTTGAGCTTACTCCAGGATTAAGGTTTGGGGGAGAATTATCTGATAGGGCAAAGTTCTGGGGCAGAGTTAGCGGGATACTTCACTCAGACGAGCTTAAATCTTATGGTGTAACCGATGAGGAGATAGCTGAACTAAAAAGAGTGATGGGTGCATTAGAGGAGGATGCCATTGTTTTAGTTGCTGGTAAAGCCGATAACGCCAGAGATGCCCTGAAGGCTGTTGTTGAGAGGGCAAGGGAGGCCCTTAGAGGAGTTCCAGAGGAGACGCGTGCAGCAAACCCTGATGGGACAACAAGATATATGAGGCCTAGGCCTGGAGCCGCCAGAATGTATCCTGAAACAGATATACCACCAATAAAGGTGACTAAAGATCTCTTAGAGAAGATTAAGATGCAGTTACCGAAGTCTCCGGAGGAGAAGGTAAGAGAGATCATGAAAGTCTATGGAATAAATGAGAAGCTCGCTAGGCAGCTTCTGGATACTGAGTATGATGAACTCTTTGAGACAATTGTTAGAGAGACTAGGGTTGCGCCGACCGTTGTAGCCACTATTCTCACGGAAACCCTTAAAGCCCTTAAGCGTGACGGCTTTAATATTAGCGTATTAACAGATGAACAAATAATTGAGACATTTAGGCTTGTTGATCGAGGTATAACGACTAAAGAGGCTATACCAGAAATACTAAAGTGGCTGTGTAAGCATGAGGGAGCTAATCCGGCAGATGTCATAAAAGAACTTGGCTTAACAATGATATCGGAGGAGGATCTTCAGAGGATAATAGATGAGTATATTGAAAAGAATAAGAGCCTAATTTTAGAGAGAGGTCTCAGCGCGCTTGGCACATTAATGGGCTTAATCATGAAGGATTTAAGGGGTAGAGTTAAGCCCGAAACAGTTAATAGGATTCTAAAAGAAAAGATTTCGGGGAAGATTACGATTAAGTAGAAGTTTCTTCCTAATATTGTATACAGCAATCTTCCTACATATTATATACAGCAAATATTATAAACTTGAGACTAAAAATAGTTTAATGTGATATTATGTGGGGAGGATACAGGCTGAGATAAACACGCCCTTCGGTAAAGTTGTAATAGAGGGCTCGACACCTAAAGACTTACTTGAGACATTAGAGCAGTTGCCAGAGAACTTTTTCAGCGACTTAAAAAACCTTATCTCAGAGAAAATTATGACGAGCTTAAAAGATGTTACTGAAAAAAGCGAGGATAACTTTGTAAAATATACTGATGATGGGCCCGTATTAGTATTGAAAGATCCTAGTTATATTACGCATTATGAGGCGATCGGTTTACTCCTATACTTCTCAAAGAATAAATATTGCAGGCCCTCGCAGATGAGGCGGCTCCTCGAATATTCGGGGATATCCACACAAGTATCTTCAAGACTAAATGAAATGTCTAGAAAAGGTTTAGTTTTTAAGCCATCTCCCAAGGAGCCGAGGTGGGCCTTAACTCCAAAGGGTGAACGCTGGATCGAGGAGGAAGTTCTGCCTAGGATAAGGAAGATGCGATAAATAATTATACATCAATCTTCATTCTCAGGGATGTTTTCCTGGGCATACTCGTTGTAGGCCTCTAACAACGCCTTAATATATTCCTTAAGCATTGCGGGCGTGATCTCCGAAGTTATAGTTAAATTTATTGTTATGTTTGTTCTCGGTTCCATAGAGACCCCAACTGCTGGTAGCATCCCCCTTTCAACCTTCTTTTTGACAGGAAGCTTTACCACCCTAGCTTCTGAGGGGACAGGCTTTTTCGGCGGCTTAGTTGGCCTCTTTATTGGTGTAGATATCCAATCTATTTGGAAAGCGTATGCAATTAGGTCTAAGAAGGCGTTTAACCCAACTTTATCGGCTCTCAGATCGCCAATGAGTCTCGGTACCTCGATTAGGGCTGTCTCCCTGTCGATTCCCTCGCTCCTTATCCGTTCAACAAATTTAACTAAAACCTCATCTTTTGAGAGAATATTTCTCAGAATAGCTCTTGTCAAATCTCCATCAGGATCGATTCGGTAGGCGTGGGCGAATTCTGCAGCCTCCTTAGTCAGCCTATACTTCCCCTGCTCCTTTTCGCTTTCCTCTATAAACCCCCAACTCTTAAAGAAGCCGTTGTTACGGCTAATATTATGTAGAGTAACAGTAGTCTTCTCAGCAACCTCACTCACGCTGATATATTCTTTATCTGCGCCAGCATTTAGATAGGCTATTAAGACTTCACATATCTTAGGAAAACTTAGGCGTCGGGGAAGAACTCTCGATGAATGCATCTCTAACCCTCAGATCTACTAAAGATGGGGATAACCTCACACTATTTTAGAATTCTTTTCCTTTGAATATATCTTTTTGCTTGATCCATTGAAATATATCCTGCAAAAATCTTTTAGATCTAAAGTAACATATAATTTTTGAAGTTGTTAAAGGAGAGGATTTGTGAAGAGCGATGCAGGAAGATGAGAAGAGTTTAGAGTTAACCGTGAAGTATGGTGATATTGAGACAAAATTCGTTGGTAAGCCAGATGAGGTTATAAGAGCTTTCCTCAACTTCGTAAGCAGGTTTCTACCAGCCTACGATCTAGCTAACCAACTAACTCTCTCTATAGATATAGAGGGTCTTCTGAGGAGCGTTAAGGGTTTAATAGCCTTTACACCCGAGGGACCAGTCATAACTATTTCGCGTGAAAGAATTGGCGGAGACAGAAATGCCGTGATGCTAAATTTGGTCAAGGCATATATCGGCCATAAGGTTGGCCGATTAGAAAAAGACTCCCTCTCTGTAGCAGACCTAGTGGCAGCAACTGGATGCAAAAGTGGGACTGTCGCCGCCCGCCTAAGCGAGTTAACGGATATGGGGATGGTTGAGAGGGTTGGGCGCGGAGAATATAGGGTGACAACGCTTGGAATAAAATTCTTTCTTGATGAAATATTGCCGAAGATTAAGCCTGAGGGGGTTTATGGATGAGTGAAAAGGGCGCCGTTAAAGTTCATCTGGAGATTGGGGATTTAAAGGTGGATTTCGAGGGCGATTCAAAGTATGTTTTCGATTCATTACTGCATTTTATATCACAGGTTTGCCCAAACATGGAGTTGCTGCGGAAAGTTGTATATACGCCGGATCTAGTGAACCTCATAAACGAGATATCCGGTCTAGTGGAAATATCCTCAGAGGGGCCGATGCTCAACCTGAATTTAGACTTATCTACAAGGAATGCTGTATGTCTCGCGCTTTTAGGCGCCTATATTGGCAATAAAATTGGAAAGCTTAATAAAGATACTCTGTCTGTAAGCGACCTATCTAAACTGACTGGCAAAGCCAAAAAGACCGTGACAAACGAGTTGCCGAAGCTCGTTGAGAGCGGTTTAGTTGAGAAGGTTTATGAGGGAGAATATAAGATAACAGAGCTCGGGATCCGGAGAACCGAGGATATTATTAAGGCTATAAAGGGTGTGTGAGCCGATTAACCCTCAACAACATAACGGTAATACACGCTTTCCCCCGCCGTCGGACTCCGCCTCACTATCTTCACAATATCCCCTGGCTTCGCCCCGATTAAACGGATTGCTGGATCCGAAGCCTTTATACGCGGCAGCTTATACGGCTCTATATGATATTTTTCTAGGAGAGCCTGTTTCTCCTCAGGTGAAAGAATCTCATGCTTCGGAACTAGATAATGTTTGAATATGTTAAATGATGGGAAATCCTGCGGAATCAACTCGATATTCTCCTTCTTTGCCTGAGTCTTAGCTGACTGTGTATACTTGTTACCCACTATTATGCCATTCTCAACCCCTTTTTCCTTCATGTACTTCGCCATCTGGTTCACATGCTTAATGCCGATATCCATTATAGATGTAGTCCACACAAGGATTTTCCTTCCCTCCCTATCTTCAACTAAAGTAAATATATCATTCTCTCTTTTCTCTTCCTCTAAAACCTTATAGCTTCTGAGCTCAACCAGCACTTTTGTTTTTCTCTCAAGTATTGGATCTATGGGCAAATCCAGCACCCTCAAGCAAAGCATTGATACGATAAACCTATTAAATTTCGCCCTATTTATACTAATTCCCTCGGAGATACGCTGCGATAGCCCCAATGGCACTTGCGAGTTCGCAGTTTTCCGGGATATAAATATTGACGGAAAACAGCTTTGTTGTCTCATATATGATTTTGGAGAAAAGTTTACTTTTGGCTAACATCCCAGTGATGATTACCTTGTCCTCTAGACCATATGCTTTTGCAGCCATTGATGAAACGACACCGATTGTTTGTGAGACCATGTTAAATATTCCAGCGGCAATATCCTCAGGGCTCGGCTCGCCTAAAATCTTCCCAAAATTTGAGGCTGTTACGTCGGCTGGTAATATTCCAATTGGTCCTCCGATTAAATCGCCCACCGTTAGATCCACTTTGTTCGGATCTCCTCTTAAAGCCATCTTCTCTAGAGCCCTAAAATCTAGCACCCTAAGTAGTCTCCAAGAGAGCCCCAGAATTGTTCCGCCGCCAACGCCCGTACCGCCAATATGCCTTATGATCTTTCCATCCTCACGTACAATGACGAGAGCCGTGCCAGTCCCAGCGCTTACAACTAGGCAGTCGCCCATCCCAGAAAGAGTTGATCCCCCAAGCCCTATTGCTTTTATCTCATTAATCCACGTGAGGGGTATCCCAAGAACTTTATCCCCGAGGAACCTTGACCCCCCACCAGTGGCTACGATAACCCCCGCATTTTCCCTATAAGCTGGGCCAATTGCTTTAAAAAGGCATTCAAGGGCCTTTAATGCGGTTCCTCTCGGGTCCCCTGATGGGAGAATCTCATAACCTATAATCCTAAGATTCTCATCTACAAGGACAACTTTAGTTAGACTCGCGCCGATGTCTAAACCAATTATTGCTTTTTCCATACGATCACTTGGATACATATTAATAATGCGCAGTGATGTTTAGATATGTTTAAACATTTTATACAAAAATCTTTTTTATTTATATTTTAATCTTTTTATAAAAATGGAGTTAAGATTGATATGAGATCAATAGATTTAACGGCCAGCGTCGTTTGCGGTGTTCTTTATGGTGTAGTTGGTTATATAATTTTCTTATTTACGCCAATAACGACCCCTGGTATCGGGATAGTTAGGTTTTGGCCATCGGTTGTTATACCAGCTGTATTTGCGTTTCTCTTCGGCCCATTAGTTGGAGGGCTTGGAGCTGCCATAGGAATATTCATTAGTGATTTGCTTATACATGGTGATCCTCTGCTTAGTTTATCTGCAGGCGTCACAGCGAATTTTATAGGCTTTTATCTTCTCGGGTATATTTCTAGGTTAAAGTTAAACTGGACCAAGGTTATATCCATATTAAGCGTAGTTCTCTTAATTAGCTTCTCGATCCTTGAATACATTCTATTAACCTATTTCTCCCTTAATGCCACAATCCTCTTTATTGGGCTTTCAATAGCGAGCTATGCCATGGTGATCACAATAGGATACTTTTACCCACAATGGAGAAGCTATAGCATAGCCTCAGTGGTCGGTCTGCTCGTTGGGAGCACAATTATAGGGTTTGTTGTCTGGGCATATAGCCAAATATTTATTCTTCCAGCGGCTGTTGGAGGAGGCTTCCAGCTACCATTATATGCAGCACTAATCTGGCTAATATGGACATTCGCGACGGAGATACCATTCCTCATAATTCTCGGCCCCCCAATCCTAAAGGTTTGCCTACAAGCTTTTCCATACTTAAACCCGCTAAAGGAATTGGATGCTAAGGTTTCGAGGGGATACGAAAAATGTTAAAATCGAGGGGAGCATTAATCATTGATACTCCAAGTGTACTGGAATGGAAAGGAAACTTGTTAAAAATAGTTGCTGTTGGCGGAACATTTGATGAGCTACATAAAGGGCATAAAACCCTGTTGGAAACAGCCTTTAAGATCGGCGAGACCGTTTGGATAGGTTTATCCACAGACGAGTTCGCGAAGACTCTGCGTAAAAACCATGAGATCGCACCATACAAGGATAGACTTAGAAATCTCACGCGCTTCCTCGAGTCTCTAGGGGTTTTAAACAGGGCTAAAATAGTGCCGCTAAATGACCCCTATGGTCCAGCCCTATCGAATCCGAAAATAGAGGGGATAGTTGTCAGCCGAGAGACGGAGACCAGAGCTAAAGAGATAAATGTTTTGAGGGAGAAAAGGGGTCTTAAACCACTAAAAATAATTGTTATAGATATGGTTTTAGCGGAGGATCAAGTTCCAATATCGACTACAAGGATTAGACGTGGTGAAATAGATCATGAGGGTAGACTGATAAGGAAAAAGAGAAATATTTAAGGAAAGAAAGAGCCTATTAATTTTTAGGATTATTTAGAAGCATGCTCGTGGTTTAGTTGAGGAGGACTGGCTTAACCGAGCTCCCCCTTCATGACGGAAAAGCCCCTCAATGGCTAGTTAAGCGCATGATAGGACTGGCGAAGGAAATAACCACGATTATTGTCGATGAGTATGGGCGTGAGGAATTTCTCCGAAGGATATCTGATCCATACTGGTTTCAGGCATTTGGCTGCGTGTTAGGGTATGATTGGCACTCCTCGGGAGTGACAACCGTTGTCACAGGGGTCTTAAAGTCAGCTCTTAAGGAAGCGAATCTGGGGATAGCCGTATGTGGCGGTAAGGGGAAGGCTTCCAGAGAAACGCTCTCCGAAATAATTATGACTGGTGAATCTTTTAACCTCTCAACATCAAAGATAAATGAGTTGCAATATGCTAGTAGAATGAGCGCTAAGGTTGATAATACTGCCATTCAGGATGGATATCAGCTCTATCATCACGCCTTCCTTATTACTGAGGATGGAAAGTGGGCCGTTATACAGCAGGGCATGAATATAAACGATAGGTCTGCGCGCAGATATCACTGGCTCTCAGAGCACGTTAAAAACTTTGTTGTCGAGCCACATAAGGCCATAGTTGGAGATGTTAGGCGACCCTTTGTGCTTGATATGACTGCTAAGGAGAGTGAAGAGTGTAGAAAGACTTCAGTGGACATAGTTAGGGAGAAGCCCCAAAGGGTTATTAGGATGTTAGCGTCAATTCGCCCCTCATACCAGAGATCTCTAGGAGAGTGGATCTCAGACAAGGCTTCTAGAGAAGACAGGGATTACGCTGTGGAGTTTCTTAAAATGCCGCTCTCAATAAACTGGAAGGCTCTAAAAAGGGCTTATGAGATTCAGCCCAGAAATTATGAGGAGCTGCTCGGCATTAGAGGTGTTGGGCCCTCAACCGTTAGGGGCTTGGCCCTTGTCGCGGAAATAATTTATGGTAGTAAGCCGAGCTGGAGGGATCCTGTGAAATACTCCTTCGCCTATGGCGGGAAGGATGGTGTTCCATACCCAGTTAATAGGAGGGCCATGGATGAGTCAATAAGGATATTGAGGGAAGCTGTTGAGAGGGCGAAGCTTGGGGATAGGGAGCGGCTAGAGATGCTCCAGAAACTGAGGAGGTTTGTGTCCTAAAACGCCAATAAGCTAATTATCAATTCTTCTACTTATGCTCAAAGCGCCCTAAAATTATCCCCAATATCTTCTCAGCACATTCTTCTGGGCTAAGTCTATCTGAATCTACTGTTACCTCTGGGTTCAGCGGCTCCTCATATGGCACACCAATCCCAGGAACAGTCTTACTCTCACCACTAAAGGCTTTAGCATATATGCCGCTTGGCGCGCCATAAACGTCTACTCCGCGCTTAATCTCCCTCTCAATACAGATGTTTAACGGGCATCTTAAATAGGCCTCCATAAACTTTGGAATAATCCCCCTGGCTCTATCGCGGTATTTACGCCTATTACCAGTAGCATCAATGATGACATTTACACCGTTCTCCGTCAAAACCTTAGCGATGTAAACGAGCGTTGCATAAACCATGTCGCGCTCCTCCTCAGTATATTTTGGGTTCGGCGTCATAACCTTACGGAGCTCATCTGAAGATAAAATGTAAGCATGTATCCCAATGGCCCTAAGCCTATCAGCGAGAATGTGCGCTACGGTAGATTTACCGCTACCGGGCAGACCTGTAATCCAAACACACCAGCCTCTCTTAGGCATATCATTTCCTCGCCTGGCGCACAACCACTAGCCCATATATTCCATAAAAGCCTATAAGTAGACCTGCAAAGGATATGGAGAAAGCAAATATTGATAGAGGTATGCTCTTCTCCAGGATGTCTATAGCCATGAGGAATGAGAGGATAAAGCCTATCACTAAAAGGATCCCTCCAATAATTATTTCAAGAGCCTCTTTACTTATCCTAGCCATAAAGCCAGCACTTCACATAATGCCCCTTTGCAACCTCAATTATCGACGGCTCCCTTGTGTCGCAGACCCCCTTTATAAAATTCGGGCATCTTGGATGGAAGCGGCAGCCTGGCGGCGGGTTCATTAGATTGGGCGGCTCGCCTGCGGGCACATTTCTAATGATGAAGCGATTACCTGGGTCTGGGTCTGGTATAACGTTGAGCAGAGCCCTTGTATATGGGTGCATCGGGTTTTGCAGCAGATCACTTGTGCTTGCGCTCTCAACTATCTGGGCCGCATACATTATATAAATTCTCTCAGAGAAATATTTTGTTGTAGAGAGGTCATGTGTTATATAAATTATACTCTGATTATACTTTTGTTGAAGTTCTTGGAGTAGCTTGAGAATCTCTATTCTAACTGATGCATCTAGCATTGAGATAGGTTCGTCAGCAACTATCATCTTTGGCTCTAGAATAGTCGCTCTTGCTATAACTACTCTCTGCTGCTGACCCCCACTTAACATATGTGGATATTTATTGATAAAGTCCTCAACTGGCGTCAGCTTAACCCTCTCAAGGGCCTTGTAAATCTTCTCCTCCCTTTCCCTCCTATTCTTAACGCCGTTGATTACTAATGGCTCCTCCAATATTCTTTTCACCGTCATGAATGGTGGTAATGCGCCGAAGGGATCCTGCTGAACTAAACCTGTCTCCCGCCTATACCACTTTAAATCCTTCCATCCTAGATGGGTTATATCCCTACCATCAAATATTATCCTCCCATCTGTGGGCTTATATAATCTGAGTATTGTTTTGCCGAGGGTTGTCTTTCCACAGCCGCTCTCACCAACTATCGATATTGCCTCACCCCTAACTAACGATAGGCTCACACCGTCAACAGCCCTCAAATAGGTCTTCTTTCCTAAGAAAACCCTCTTTATCTCAAAATACTTTCTCAAGTTTTCAACTAATAATAGCGGGGCGCCCATAACTACTTCCTCATGTAAAGCCAGCATTTGACGTAAAAGTCTCCATCCAAATAGATTGCGGGTGGATCTTCAGCACAATTATTAAAGGCGAATTGGCATCTTTCTGCGAATCTACATCCCTTGGGTGGATTTAAGAGACTTGGCGGCGAGCCCGGTATGAAGTCTAACTTCTTATTAGTTCTAAGTGTAGGGACACTATCCATCAGCTTCTGGGAGTATGGATGCTTCGGGTTGCTGTAAAATCTTTCCGCAGTATCAAACTCGACTATCTGGCCAGCATACATCACGGCAACTTTATCGGCTAATTCACTTGATAGGCTGATATCATGGGTTATGAAGATCATGCTTAAGCCTGTCTCCCGCTTAATGCTCTTCAGTATATTCATTATATTAGCCTGGGTTAACGTGTCTAGGGAAGATGTTGGCTCATCCAGAATTATTAGTTCTGGGTTTGTGAGTAGGGCCGTTGCTATAATTATCCGCTGCTTCATCCCCCCGCTCAGCTCAAAGGGGTATCGATCTATAAAGCTCTCATCTATGCCAACTCTCCTTAGCGCCTCGGCAGCCTTCTCTAAAGCCTCCCTCTTACCCATCTTGTAGATGATGGTGAGGGGCTCTATCATCTGCTCCCCAACTTTAATTACTGGGTTCAGAGAGTTTAATGCTGCCTGAGGAACATATGTAATTTTACTCCATCTAATCTTCCTTCTAAACTCCTCCTCATCTAAATCCATTAAATTTATGCCATTGAATAGGATTATGCCCTTATATATCGAGACATTTCTTGGCATCAATCTTATTATCGCCTTCGCTAACGAGCTCTTCCCACAGCCAGATTCGCCTATTAAAGCCACCGTTTCCCCCTTAAGCAGCGAAAATGATACGTCATCGACGGCTCTAACCTCACCCCTCATTGTCCTATAATACATTATTAGGTGTTTTACGCTTAAGTGCTCCTTCCTCATTTACATCTCCTTTAACCTTGGATTAAATATCTTGTCTAATGCAAAGCCCAGCATTGCAAAGCTCAGGGATGTTAGTGCCAGCATTATTGAGGGCTGTAGAACCCAGTAATATAATCCCTTATAAAGCGCTCCATAAGTGTATGCATCATCAATCACTTTCCCCCATGTGGGTGCCAATGGATCACCTAAACCAAGTATTGCTAATGCAGCCTCTAGGAAGACAAAGTCTGCAACTGAGATAACTATTGATGGGATTATTGTTGGGAGAACTTTTGGAACTAGATAGAGCGATATAATTCTAATATTGCTGGCACCATAGGCTCTAGCAGCTTCTACATATGGGAACTCCTTAATTTGCAGGAACATCGCCCTATAATTTTTGACACCACTACCAAATACTGTTAGCATTATAACGACCACTAGGAGCACCCATATATTAAACTTATAGAGCGTGGATATCATTATCAAGAGCGGTAAGAAGGGAAGTATCATAAAGACCTCAGTAACCCTCTGCAGAACCGTGTCTGCTTTTCCCCCAAACCAAGCACTAACAGCCCCAATAAACATCTGTATCAATGCTATAGTCACGGATGCTGTTACACCAAAGGATAGCGCTATAGGTGTACCCCATAAAAGTGCGATCCTAAGATCTCTTCTCAAGTGATCCGTGCCAGCCAGTCCATAAATTTTACCATACACCACTAATTTGGCGTCAAGATCCACATCAGTTTCAAAAACTATGCCATCTATCCAGAGTTCATAATCTCCCTTCATAACTCTAGACGTATCAGGACTTAAGATAGTTGTGTCCTCCTGAGCGAAGAGCATGAGGGTGATTGGTGGATCATAGGGTATAGCATTATTGATTTTATTTGAAATGTATTTTTTGAGATCATCAGCTAGAACCTTGTCATTTGATATATAGTAGCTATCCTCCCCCTTGGATACTAAGAGGGTCCTTAGAGTTATTTTCTCTCCGTTTGGTTTAACCCAAGAGATTGTTAAGTGAGGACTGGATGTGTTAAATTTCGCTTTGAAGAATAAATTTATCTCGCTTGGAAAATCGTCATATGCATAATTAAACGAGAACTTAATCTTGATAACACTAAATCTCTCCGTGGGCACTATTGCCTTTGAAACGCCAACCTGAAGTCTCTCAGTCGTCAATATGATTGTTTCTGGAAGCTTTCTTTGTGAAAACAGGTTTATCCACGAGGGCAGAGCATTGCGTGGGTTATCTAACCAGTATTGCTCACCAGCTCTCCATAACAATATAGCATCCTCGTATGGTATAGTTATAACCGTGTAGATCGAGATTCCGACAAGAAATAAGATGATGATTAATCCGGCAAGTGCAGACTTGTAAAGCAATAGTTGACTAAAGAATCGATTAACCTTCGACAATTTTATGTCACTCCAGCCCTGATTCTTGGGTCAAGGATCGCGTAGACGAATTCGAGGACAAATACTGTTGCCGCGAGGAGGTAGGCGTAGATAACTACGAGCCCCACGAGTACAGGTGTATCAAACATTACTGACGCCATGTAGAATAGGCTTCCTACCCCAGGCCAATTGAACACCCTCTCGGTTATTATTGCTCCCATCCATGAGCCAATTAATGTTAATGAGAAATCTGTTATTATTGGTGGTAATGTTGGTCTAAGTATATATCTCCTTTGTATTATGGAGTCTGGCAGGCCTTTAGCCTTCGCGAACTCCACGTAGTCTTCGCTTGAGAACATTAAAAAGAAGGTTCTCCTCACATAAACGTTTATGAATGAGTAGGCTATTAGCCATGATAAGACTGGTAGTGTCATATGTTTTAGGACGCTTAATGCATATGCCAGTTTATCTGCTGGCGGCGGGGCATCAACCATTCCCCCATATGGCAATAGTCTCAGGAAAGACGCGAAGATCAGTATGAGGAATATTCCATAAAACCATCCCGGAAGAGATGAGAGGGGGGCAAGTAAAACAGAAAGTCTATCCAAAAAACTTCCATATCTCCTAGAAAGGAATAGTCCAAAGAAAAGCCCTATGAAGAATAGAATCAACTGTGTTGTCGTGAACAGGAGAACAGTATTCGGCAGCCTTTCAAGAATTATTATGCGGACGCTTTTTGACCCACTATCGCTGCTTAAGAATAATGCCCTTCCAAGACTGAGCGTTATGGCATCCTTCAGGTAAATGAGGCTCCTATATATAAACGGCTTGTCGAAGCCTATTTTCTTTAGCTCATTCTCATAAATCTCATTTATTATCTTTGTTATCTGGGTTTCATTTAATCCTCTATATGCTGGGTTCTGCCGAACACTCTGAGAAACCTGTAGAAGTATATCGCTTTTAACTATTTCGTCAACATATCCACCTATATTTGCAATCCAAATTGTTATGTAGACTGCGATAACCACAGTTATGAAGAGTATAATGATCCGCTTCAATCCATACTTTATTATTCTTGGAAGCATTATCTTCTTTCCTCACAATCTAGAGAAAAAATAGATAAAAAGGGGAATAAAAGAGTAGTGTTTACTTCCTTCTCAGCACCGTGAGTATTATCGCTATTATGGAGATTACTAGGGCCGCTATACCAACCCACATAGCCGTAGTAATTGCGCCGAGGGCACCCGCTAGCTCATTAACCTTTGTATTGATCTCGCTGACCCTTCTCTCCAAACTAGTCTTTAGATCAGATATCTTTACCTCATAGTCGGCTTTAGCCCTAGCTAGCTCGCTTAATATATATTCTGTTTCGCTCATGACTATAGCGGTTCCGCTTGCAGAGACTGGCATACCCACAAGTTTGGAGACAGCTATTATATCTATGCTAACCGCCCCTGCGGCCAGTAATGCCGTCTCCTCTGGCTTAAGCCTAATAACCCATTTTCCATCCTCTACAGCTTCAGCTGCTCCAGTTAGAGTTACGGTTGGGCTGGTAATTATATATTTGATGTAGCTCATGTCCGCTCTACTATATGGCTTACCCTCAAATGTTACTGAGATCGTAATATTTGCTGGCAAGCCGGGCACAATTGTTGGTGCCGCGGTGATCTTAACCTCTGGCACCATTGGCTTAGAGAATCTAAGCCATTTGTCGGCTGGATCAATGAATTCCCTATTGGCCTTTAGCACAACTATCCTGGCGGTTGGATCAACCCTATCTAAATAGAATGGCCCATTGCCAATAAGGAAGTGGCCCTTCGCATCATACCACTTCTTCAGATTACTATATCTTTCCAGGGCTTCTGCTTCACTAACATACTTGCCGAGCACGTTTCTATAGGGTATGAACCTCTCTTTGATGGCCTTCTCTAAGCGCTCAGCTAATATTGGTATTGATGGGCCAGCGACATAACTCATCCACTCAACTTTAAGGTTCTCAGCCTTGTCGGCTGAGAAAGCTAGCTTTTTATCCGCCTCTGCAAGCCAGCCGATGGCAACCATATGCCATGGAGCCGGGCCATATGAATATTCTGGGTAGAAGGCTGATGCGGCAGCCCATGCTATCCACTCAGCGTCAAGGTATAGTTGATCTGAGTAGTATTCTATGACCAGTGGGCTTGTGCTCACAATTTTAAAGCCCCTGAAGTATTCTCTGAAGGCCTCAAATGCAGGAATATATGATTCATCATAAACTGGGCTCTCAGGTTTAGCTCTATCAAAAGTCAATATGTAAGCGAATACTATGTCCGCCAGAGAGAGCTTACTGCCATCATGGAACTTTATGTTAAACAGGTTATCGTCATAGTAAACCACGGTCTTCGTCTTGGCTTTCGTTCCTGGGGGTGCATAAATTATTTCCTGCTTTACTGGATCCCAATCATACCAGGCGTCCCTCGGCACCGTTATCTCATCAACAAACTTTAGAGAGACCCAGTCTAAGGTCACTCCTACTGGTAATCCCTTCTCAACATAGACCTCAGCCCTCTTAACTCTCTGAGGCCAATAGAGCCCAGTGAACGGATCCGGTATAACGGCTGGGTCGGATAAAGCCCGATAGAACATGGCATCATATACCCAGTTGCTTCCTCCAACCGGATTTATTGGATCCACGAGCAGGTCTGTAGATACTATTTTAACTGTGCCGCCGACCTTGTCAATATACCTAATAGTGTATGGCCATAACCTTGCGCCAGAGAACCCTGCCGCCAAATCATAGGTTAATGAAACCTCTTTTCTAGCAGGCCAGGGAGCTGTCTGGCTAACCAGCCACACTCTTACGGAATCCTCCATTGATAATTTCAGGGCCTTCCTCATAAGTTCGTCTCTTTCTTCAATAGTCTTATAATCTCTAGTCCATAACCTGCCAGCTACATAGTCGAATTCTGGGGATGGCTTATAGGCACTCCATAAGGGGCCCCCAGCGCCTCTTGGTGTGTAAAAATAGCCAAAGGTATCCGCATCATCCCTGGAAACCGCGGTTACTATCCATCCTCCAGTATAAACGTGCCATTTTCCATCAGCCGGGTTACCCCTCAACCATATGGGGCTGGCTTCTCTGCTAGTCTTATACTGCCTATCTACCGTGAAGCCTATCTTCTCGAGCTGTGAGGCCACATAATCGCCTATCATCCTCCTCTGATCCTCAACTCTAATGATAAATATTATTGTGACTGGTTCGCCCTTATAGTACCATTTCCCTTCCTTCAATTCAGCACCGAGCTTAATCATCTCCTCGGTAATTATCTCCCTAGCCTTATCAAAGTTATAACTATATTCTTTTTCAATCCCTTTAATAACGTCTGCATATCTTGCGTAATCTGGAAAAGCTGGTGTTAAAACCGTGTACTTAGGTACAGCCATTCCAGCCATTATCTCATCGCATATATACTTCCTGTCAACTAGGTAGTTCATTGCTTCCCTTATCCGCGGGACTGAGAACGGATTTAATTTGCCAGTAGCAGGAAACTCTGGCCCAACGGGGTTAAACGTCAATTCAAAGTATAGTCCATAGGATGTGACATACCAAAGATCTGGAGAAGCCTTTATCTTCTCGAATAGTTTTGGATCTCCTATATCTCTAAAGTATACTTGTATTTCATTCTTAAGTAGCATGTCTATGGTCTTCGCTTCATCAGTTTCCACGGAGAATATAACCTCATCAACCCATGGCCCCTTTGGTACTTGGGCGTAAGAAATTGGCATCTCCCATAAAAGCATCCCCATAAACAGTAGGGTTAATAGAACAGCCGCTAAAACCCTCACTTTACCCTTCAAGCAAGACACCCAAAATATTTTCTGTAAAAGACTTATAAAAAATTTTTCAATCGAATTACAAATTTTTCATAATTGATTTAACATCAACCTTCTCTACTTCAAGCATGTTCTTTATGAAATTAAATATTTTTATTCTTGTTTCCTTTGTTAGGTTTGGGTACCATATTGGCGATGCTATTACTAAGCCTCTCCACGCATAGTATGGCTGTATAACTGTTAGGATCTCCTCATCCCCGGTCTTGTCTAGATAATTTTCCCAGAATATTTCGAAGAGTCTTCTGAACGGATTTCTGAACTCACCATAGGCTTGTAATGAGTAGAATATATAATTTATCGTCATGGCCGCTAAATCATCTGCTGGCTCCCCCCACTCACCCCTGCTCCTATCTAGAACAGTGAAGTCTGTCCCCTCCCTGAATAATATATTCCATGGATGGAAGTCCCCATGAACTCTAGCGCACCTATAAGCCTTTTTCTTCAGCCTCCAGCGCCACTCAAGGCATTTGCGCTCGATATCCATTAAAGTCTTCTCGTCCGCGTAATCGAGCCCCGGGGGATAGCTATCTATTAGGCCCATTATACACTCTCCGTGACCGATGAGCTCTCTAACACGCCTAATATAAAGCGATTCAAAACCAGCCCCCTTAACAGAGTGAACCTCAACCAGATAATCAGATAACGCTAGGCAACGCTCAACATCTAGGCTCGTCAACCCGCCACGGACCTTTATGTCATCTAGATCCATATAATAGGGCTTACCTTCAACATATTCCGTCAATATAAACAATTCTTTACAGTCGCCGAGGGACTTTAATGTACCTTTAATTGTAAATGCGCCTACGTCAATCGATTTAACATGCCTTGGAAGTTTATTGAAGGCGGAGTGCTGCCAAAGGAGTATCTGAGCCCTATCAGAGAAGTGTTCATGCCCAAATTCGCTCGGCCTAATCGTCTCCAAAACAACCTTCTTAACATCTCCACTAACGGATATCTCAATCAAGTATGGGATGCCGTAGCCAAACCCCTTAAGATCATCGCCCCTCTTCTCCTTCCCGGAAGCCATCTCAACAACCCTAAGAATCTCAGTGTTAGGTCCATAAACCTCGCAGAGATAATCCCTTAGACTATCCAGACCCAAAAGAGATATCTCCATAAGGTTGCACCAATAAAATATTAATCAATGGGCGAGTTTTAAGCCTTTTAAGAACAATAAGACTAGTTTAATTACTTGGGATGGTCTTATGGGGATCGTGATACTTGGGGGAACGCTTGTTACAATGGGGGAGAAGGGGGTCCTACGTGATGGAGCTGTTGTTATTGAAGGCAACACTATAATTGACGTTGGAAGAGACGATGAAATTAAGCGTAAGTATCCCAGATATGAGACGATCAATGCTAAAGGAAAAGTTGTGATGCCAGGATTAATTAATGCCCACCAGCACATGGCTATGAGCCTACTGAGGGGATATGCCGACGACTACCCCCTCAAGGAGTGGCTTGAGAAATGGGTTTGGCCAGTTGAGAAACATATGACTGGATATGAAATCTATATAGGCGCGCTCCTAACAGCCATAGAGTCAATCATGAGTGGAACAACTACTGTTAACACAATGTATCATTATATGAGGGGCTATAATGAGGCTAAAGCGATATATGATGTTGGAATGCGTGGGGTTATAGGACACGTATGCTTTTCTTGGCGTAAAGAGGAGGATAACAAAGCCTTAAAAGAGTTGTCAAGCGAATGGCATGGAAGGGATAATGGAAGAATACGTGTTAGTGTTGACCCGCATGCACCATACACCGTTGACCCAGAATACATGAAGGAGCTCAGAGCTTTAACGGAGGAGCTTAATGATAAGTATGCTCCAGAAAACGGCCCAATAATTTGGCATACCCACCTAGCGGAGACAGGAGACGAGGCGCAGAAAATTAAGGACATGTTTAACATTGACGTTAATGTTGGCGTGGTAGAGTATTTAGATTCTCTTGGGGTTCTAGGCTCGGATGTGATAGCAGCCCATTGCGTTCACTTAACAAGAAGGGATATTGAAATCTTGAGGTTAAGGGGCGTTAAAGTTGCGCATAACCCAGTCTCAAACCTTAAGCTCGCCTCGGGCATAAGCCCAGTACCAGATATGCTTGAGGCTGGCGTAGTGGTTGCTCTTGGCACCGATAGCCCATGCTCAAATAATTCGGCAGACATGTTTGAGGTCATGAAGGTGGCAGCTCTCATACATAAGGGCGTTTACAAGGATCCAACAATACTCCCCGCTGAAAGGGTTCTCAAGATGGCTACAATAGATGGCGCGAGGGCTCTTCACTGGGATAACCAGATAGGGTCAATAGAGGTTGGGAAGAAAGCTGACATAATAATAATTGATTTTCAGAAACCACACCTGAAACCACTATATAGTGAAACAAGCCACCTAGTCTATGCTACAAAGGCCTCCGACGTGGAGACCGTTATAATAGATGGGCGAATAGTCATGGAGAACAGAGAAATAAAAACTGTTAACGTTGAGTGGGTTTTAGAGGAGGCTGAAAAGGCCAGTAAAAGGCTGCTTGAGCGTATACATGAGACGAGCATTTAAGACAATTGAAACGATAATTTAAGATCTCTAGCCCACGGCCCCTTCATATTCCCCGAAAAGTCTTATACATAATTCTAGAACTGTTTTCGCTGATAAAAGGGCTTCTTCAGCGTCCATCAGGCTATATAGCTGGTCTGGCGGGGTTCCAGTCTCCTCGTCACCATACATGCTCGGCTCCCTCTCTCTTCTAAGTCTCCTTGATATAGAAGCGATCTCATCAATCCTAGCATTAAACCACTTTGGAAATAAATCTCTGTGTCTCTTTATTACTGGGCCGACATCATGCCATTTAGGGGGCTCTATAGCCATTAATCTTAGCGCTCCCTTAAGCGCTAGCTCGACAGTCTCTTGGCACTGGCGTATGGTGAAGGCATAATTTCCTTCCCTAAGGGCTTCCTCGGCATGCCTAATCCTCTCCTTAGCCTGCCTAAGATATGACCTCGCCATATCAATGTTATTCAATTTTGACGACCTCACCAAACTTTATATTGGGCTTAAGGATCCAATACCATCTGTTACCAACCCAAACCCTCTTAGCGCCTAGCTCCTCAAGCCTCCTCCTAAGTCTATCGAGCACCTTCTTGAAGAAATCATCCTTATCATAAATTATCACGGCATCCTCAACCATATCTAAGTATATTGGCCTAATCCTCTGCGCCTCCTCGACGGACAGAATTATTGGTGAGAAGTCTACATGGAAACCTTTCTCCCAAAGATCGTTTATCTCGGGCTCTAGATTCTTCTCAACTTTAAGAAAAATATTCTGTCTCTCCATTCGGCCCCTTGGTAGAGAGTTGGCTACGATTAAGAGATCTATATCACTATCCCGTCTAGCTGAGACGCGTGCCACACTCCCATAAACGACAAGCGAGACTAAATTGTCCCCGAAATGCGCCAATAATGCGTTAAGCAGTCTGCTCAGGAGCGATCTATACGGCTCTCCTATCCTTTCTGAACTCAATCTCCCACAATTAACTGTTATGAAAATTTAAACTAATATACTGTTCCGTTGCGGGATTCATGGATTTTCATCCTTCCCCCTCGACCTCATAGGGGGCTTTCTGGGGCAACGGAAACTCTCCTCATCCTGCGCTCCACTTCGCCACATATTGGGCGTAAGCCCATTCGGCGCTCCACTCATCAAATACGGAATACACTAAACATCCATAAAAAATTCTATCTATCTATACCGAAACTGCCGAACTACCTAATTTAGGTTTATAAGGGATATTGAAAAACGCCATATAGACTCTTTATCGTTAGCTTGTTTCCCTCATAGCTCCTCTCGCATCTCCCAATAACCTTTGCCTCTAAACCATACCTCTCTGAGAGGCTGATTATATCATCAGCGACCTCCGGGCTCGTGATTACTTCGAAGCCAACACCCATATTATAATTCTCATACATCGCAGCCCAGCTCTCCTCGGACTCGCGCTGTATAATCTTAAATATTGGATCGGGCTCAAACAAATTGTCTTTAATATAATGAATTTTTCTGCCTATCCGCAGACACTTTGTTAGTCCTCCGCCAGTATTATGAACTAATCCAGTAATATTTTCTCTGAAGCGCTCCAGTATCCTCAGAATTACTGGCGCGTAAAATCTGGTTGGCGATAGAATTGCCTCGCCAACAGTCATGCCAAGTTCATCGAGATAATCATCAAATTTAAACTTACCATAATATTTCCTCTTTCCTCCAAATGCCTCAACTATTTCTGGATACTTCTCCTGATATATCTTGTCCATTAAACATAAGCGTGCCAGGGTTATCCCATTACACATTATCCCGCTATTCTCTCTCCTCTCATACTTTGTCTTCCCACCACTCCTAAAACCTATAATCACATTGCCTGGCTTAACCCCGTCGCCAGATATAGCCTTGGAGAGATCTACGCGTCCATTCATAGTCACGGCGACATCTAACGTTTTGATCTGGTCTGGTAGATCAGCTGTCTCCCCGCCAGAAAACAGAATTTTGATGCCCAGACCATCCAATAGAGATAGGCATTCTCTAAAACCGTCACATAAAGCCTTAAGCACCCCATCTTTGTCAACCCTAAGAGGATTCACGGCTATATAATCGACAAAATTTATTGGCACAGCACCAACACAGATGATATCATCCAAATTCATTGCCAGAGCATCCTGAGCCAAACCCTTAAACCACCCAATTTCACCAGTCTCCCTCCAATGAAGGTATGCCTGAACAGGTTTACTGCCAGCGCCGTCAATATGGGTTACTAACCCATACCCCGGGATATCTGGATCCCTACTGATGACGCAAAAAGCCTCGGGAAAAAGGTTATTCAAAGCCTCCCTAAAATACTCTATACCCCTCTTCTTAACGTCCACGCCGCTTTCGGCATATTTCGATCTCATATAATCACCGATGCCCATGCTAAAACTTTGTAATATTGTATTAAAAAGGTTTGAAGTTCTTGTCATAGGCACCTTTCTATGGCTCGACATCCCTCCCTATCGAATCACCTGAACCTGATTTATAACACAATATTACTGATACTAGTTGCCATAATAAGTTATGCGTTTTGGTTCCTAGACAGATCTTCCCTCTCATAACGCTCTTTCAAGCTCTCGTCATGGCTGCAAACGCTGCCTGCCTAAGATAATTTTCACAATATGTTGGGGCTAAAGCTTATAGAAATGCAAGTCTTGAAGCTTCAGGTTTTTACGTTAGCCTGTATTATTTGGGGGAGCGTTAAATATTCTACTTTTAACCCTCAGAAGGCAAATCTTCTTTTGGCTGGCCACCACTCTCATTAAGCC
>JAGTQD010000012.1 GCA_018396405.1 Candidatus Bathyarchaeota archaeon | reverse complement strand
GATGGTGGAAGTGTTATAAATGAAGATTGTTATAAAGATCGGGGGCTCGGTTATAGCATCGCCCCCAAATCCAAACCTGATAAGAAGATATGTAGATATGGTCTTAGACTTGAAGAGAAGAGGGCATATGATTGTCCTTGTGATCGGTGGGGGAAAGCTAGCGAGAGAATTTATTGACTTAGCGCGCTCCCTGGGGCTATCTGAGCAGGAGCAGGATGAATTAGCCATATCAGTTTCAAGACTTTTCGCCCAAACTTTCTCAATGAAACTCGGCGGATATAAGTGGAGAAAAGTTCCATCAACAATTGAGGAAGCCGTGAAGATTCTCAACGAGGAGGGGATAGTTGTTATGGGGGGCATTAAACCTGGGATGACTACCGATGCCGTAGCCGCATTAATGGCGTCGGAGATCGGAGCCGACTTAATCATCAAAGCAACGGACCAAGAGGGTATCTTCACGAAGGACCCGAAAAAATACCCGGATGCGAAAAAGCTGGATGAGATGAGCTTTGATGATCTTGAGAGGATATTAGGAGAGGGTAAACATGAGGCTGGAATACATCGGATAATTGATTCTGAAGCCATTCGAATACTGAAAGAGAAGCATATAAAAACTATTGTAGTTAACGGCTTTAACCCAGAAAATATCCTCTTAGCGATTAATGGTATGAGGGTTGGAACAATAATTACATAAAAATATCGGCTAGGGGTTTAAAGGACCAGTAATTTTAATGCACTATTTTATCTGCTACTAACAACCTCGGCTTCAGCAAACCTCCTACTTATCTTGGTTATCCTGATCCTTACGCGGTCCCCTGGCTTAGCATTTGGTATAAACGTTACAAGACCCTGTATTCTTGCCACGCCATCACCTCTCTTGCTGACCTCTCGAACCTCAACATCATACTCTTTCCCGAGCTCCACAGGCTTCGGCGGAAAACGTCTTCCATAACCCCTCTTAAATCTCTTCTCTCCACCCCTCTCATTCCTTCTTTCACTCTGCATATCCTTTCTCACCTCCCTAACACATTTTTCCGCGCTTTACAGGACGGTTAATTTTCCGAACCTGCCGACGTTGAGCTGTCTTTCTCCTTTAAAAGACCTTACATAGCCATTCTCGATTTTTATTGTATCATTAACGTTTATGCGTCCAATCTGCTCATTCCATAAAGAAAGTTTTATGGTTCCAGTGTCATCCCCTATGACGGCGTCAGCAACCTTATAGACGCGACCATCGAACCTCGAGACAACCTCACGCGGCTCAGAGATCTCTAAAACCTTCGCCACAATGTTTACTCTACGCATTCCATCCTTCAGATCTCTAATCTTCACCCTAAAATCACCCTCCTTTCAATACTTCTCCGCGATCCCAGGAACGGAAACATTGTCCAGCAGTAAAAACTATTGGGGACGGAGAATAATGAAACGCTCTAGATACCCATTTAGAAGTTAAAGAAGCCACTGATATAGCCAAGATCCCCGGCGGATTTGATTCGATCGACATTTACTCTTCGTCCTGTATCGCGGAACTAACATCAAAGCAGAAAAGCCGAGAGAAGTAGCTCCCGACTCATCTGCTCTGACGTTAGCGATAAAATAAGAGACAATAAGATAAATATAAACTTTATCCCCTTTCTCCCCAGCCTCTACCCAGCAAGCTTGTTATCACTAAAGCCCTTCCTTAAACATCCTATATGTTGCGTAATCAATATATTTAATAAATTTGTTTTCCGCCTGGTACTTAACAGTAAATTTTTGTCTATTTCTTTTATCCTTGATTTGATTTGTTGTCACAAATATATAGGCGTCGCTCCCAGCGCCTGAACCATAGCTAACAACCATTATCCTTTTATGCGGCTCAGCCTGATCCAATACTGCAGCCAAGCCTATCAATGAAGAAGAAGAGTAGGTATTACCAAACTTTGTCACCTGTATTCCCGGCTGATATTGTTCTGGCTTAAAACCTAGGAGCGTTGCGGCCCTCACTGGAAATGTTGGATTAGGTTGATGACAGACAAAATAGTCTATGTCACTCGGCTTTAAATTCATCTTCTCCATGAGTTTTCTGCCAGCCTTTATAATATGCTTGAAATATGCTGGTTCCCCGGTGAAGCGGCCGCCATGACGCGGATATGGTTCAAGATCCCTCCTCCAGAAGTCTGGTGTATCAGATGTGCAGGAGCACCAGCCCTCAACCTCGGCGATAACGTCTCTCTTGCCGAAAATGAAAGCTGCTCCACCATAACCAACAAAGTAATCTAGTTCCCCGCCGGGCTCATACCTAGGCGCGGCTTGAGCATTATCGGCTCCGATAACCATCACATAATTCATTGGATCTTTTGGGTAGCATATTAGGGCAACAGCATCTTTGAACATGCTTGTTGCAGCCTTACAGGCAAATTCTGTATCAACAGCATCCACTTCCTGCACTCCATCAGAGCCCTCTTCGCCAAGCTTTAGAACCTGTGCGACTTTTGAGGCTATTGGGTTAACAACATATGGATTTGATTCTGTGCCAACGTAGACTTTACCTATAAGCCTGCTCTCCACACCTGAGTGTATCAGCGCTAGCTTTCCAGCCTCAACCGCAGCCGTTATCGCATCCTCATCTATAAATGGGACTGAGCGGTCCATCCCCACCTCTTTAATTCTGAACCTCGAGACATATACGCCGTAGCCCACTATCCCCGGAGAATCATATTCTTTATTTGGCTTGAGAATCTCATATTGCTGATATGGGTAATATTCGTCGGCGAAGGTAAAAGCCAACGAAATAGTCGGTATAATATCGCTCTCACTAACGGAGTATCTACGCCTAAACCTTGGCACTACCTCTCTTCCCTCAAGTTCATCTAAACTTACATCCTCTTCCCCGACGATCATATCGGTTAATCTGCCGGGAACCCTTACTTTTCCATTATGAAAGGATACTATTCCATATATAAAGGGGGCGAGCTTCGTAAATCTGTTTGTTGGCTCTCTAATAATAGTGCATGTCTCGAGCACACCCTTCTCATAAAAGAAGTCTATCTCCTCCATCTTCCCAAGGCTCTTTCTACCACAGTTCCCGCAGTATCTTCTTGGTTTAAAATATTCTTTTCCGCAAAATGGGCATCTACTGCCCTTAAGTCTATCCCCAACATATGTAACTCTTCTCTCTATCGGCTCACTACTCATGCTTCTCTCTCCCTAGTATGTGGATATAAACCTTTGTTCCGAAACCCTCCATTTCCTGGGCGCATCCGTAAATTAGATCGCCGTCTGTCTTCACTTGTCTTCGACCAGCCTCGCCCCTAAGCTGCTTAACAATCTCAAATATCTGAGCCCCGCCAGTTGCGCCAAGTGGGTTCCCATCAGCCTTTAATCCGCCATCTGTATTTACATAAATCTCTCTTCCACAGAGATTATAGCAGCCGTTAAAGCTCTTAAAGTTCTCATAGAGTTCTTTCCATGCTGTTCCACTCTTAATAAATCCAAGGTCTTCAAGCGAAATCATTTCAAGCACAGTTGATTGATCATAGACCTCTAGTAATTTTATGTCATCTAAACTTATATTCGCCATTTTTAAGGCTTTCTCCATAGCCATTCTACTCGCTATAAAGCCAGTCCTATATGGTCTAGAAGGATAGGAGATATAATCTGTCACCAAAGTTGATGCGAGCACGTAGATCGGCTCGCCAGAGTATTCTTTTGCCTTCTTTGGGCTCGCTAACACTATGGCTGTTGCCCCATCAGATATTGGAGCGAAATCATATGTTCCAAGAATCTTACGTTCCTCCCTCCTAGCTGCTAAAACTCTATCGACATTAATCTCCCTTCTAAAGTGGGCATACTCGTTCCATAAAGCATTACCATGATTTTTAACAGAAATATATGCTAAGGTTAACATAAGCTTCTCTCGGTCAGACCCGCTAATCTTATTCTCTCTGATATATTCTCTAAGGAGGAGCTCGTGATTCGATTCTAGCGTGCCACCTGTATGATAGCTCCAGCGGTCCATAAAGAGCATAAGATCATCTCTTATCTTACTCCATCTATCAGTCATCTTCTCCATTCCGCCGATGAGAACAACATCGTATTTGCCAGCCTCTATGGCGTGACAAGCGTTCATAAGCGCTGAGCTGAAGGATCTCATCCTCTCGATCGGTATATTCATTTCTAGTAGTTGCGAGATGAAGCCCTCTTCTAAACCCATCTTGTTTGTGAGCTGCAGCAGATAATCTGAAATATAGCATGCCTCTAAATCTTTCCGTTCTATTCCAGCTGATTCTAAAGCCATTAACCCAGCTTCGTCGATCAGATCCTCGGGATCAAGCTCGTAATGCTCACCAAACTTAGTTCTACCAACACCAATTATCGCGGGAGGACTACTCATAATACTTTTCTCCAGCATTTTTTTAAAAACCTAATACTTTAAAAAATTTTAGGGAAAAATTCCTAATACGGCATAAAGAGAATATTATTTTGGTGATATTCATGGAGCGTGTTGGCATCCTTGTTGTTTCTTATGGTTCTAGGGAGGCAGCTATGGTTGACGCTTTTATGAGGAGCTGTGAGTATAAAGTCGATTTATATATTGCCGATAAGCAGAGGAACCCATTTAACCTCCGTAGGGCTAAAGAACACGTCGTCATTCCAGACCTAAACGTCAACGCCATATATAAGTTCGCTGAGAAGCATAAGGATGAGATAGACTTCGGCATAGTTGGCCCAGAAAAGCCGATAATTGAGGGGATAAGGGATTTAATTGAGGGCGAGCTTGGCATACCAATGATATGCCCAACAAAAGAGTATGCTCTTGAGAGAAGTAAAGTTTTGCAGAGAATTCTCTTCCAAGAAGTTGCTCCAGAAGTAAACCCAAGGTTTAAGGTGTTTAATCCAAAAGATTATAGCGGCATAGAGGATGTCAAAAGGGATTTGTATAAGTGGCTTGACGAGCTCGATAATAAGGTGGCTGTTAAGCCAGATGCTCCGGCTGCTGGTAAGGGCGTTGGAGTTTGGGGGGACCACTTTAACACCCGCGAAGAACTATTCGAGCATTTTCTGGCAAACTTCAGGGTTGGGCCAGTTATAGTTGAAGAAAAGATTGAGGGGGAAGAGTCAAGCTTTCAAGCCTTCTGTGACGGAAAACATCTTGTTCCACTACCTGAAACAAGAGATTATAAGAGGGCTTTTGATGGAGATAGGGGGCCAAATACTGGCGGAATGGGGACATATAAGGATAGGGGTTACATCTTACCCTTCATGAGAGCTGAGGATTGGGAGGAGGAAAAAAGAATAATTGAGAGACTCTTCGAGAAACTCAGAGGCGGTGGATCGAACCCAAACCTAAGGGGAATGCCCTTTTACGAAGCCTTTATACATACTGGTAGGGGGCCGATGATATTAGAGAATAATAGTAGGCCGGGCGACCCAGAAATAATACCAATATTAGCCTTACTAAAGAATGATTTTGTCGACATATGCCTTAGGATGATTGAGGGAACGTTAACTCGCATTGAGGTCGAGAATAAGGCAGCCGTTGTGATATATAAAGTTCCGCCAGTCTATGGCGGATACATAAACGCCTTTCCACACCTAGTCAGGAAGGATGAGATTGGAACACCAGTTCTATTAGATGAGGCTGAGAGGCTTTCGGAGAAATATGGCGAAAACATTAGGATTTATCCCGGCTCAATGGAGGTGCGTGAGGACGGAAAGAATTATGCTTTATCCTCTAGGACTGTTGCGGTTCTGGGAATAGCTGATGATATACAGAGGGCACGAGAGATAGCGATGGAGGGTATAAGGGCCATTAGGGGCGGGGCACTATGGTATAGGACTGATATAGCCTCAAGGGAACATATTGAGCGTAGCATAAAGCATATGGAGGTTTTGAGGGGAAGGGTGCAATGCCAATCTTCATAACTGACTGTGAGGGGCCTGTCTCAAAGAACGATAATGCTTTTGAACTCACAAGCTGGCTTATACCTAATGGCGATAAGCTCTTTACAATTATAAGTAGATATGATGATGTTTTGGCCGATATTATTAGGAGGCCGGGATATAAGGCTGGAGACACGCTTAAGCTGATAATTCCATTCCTAAAGGCTTATGGCGCAACTAATGAGATCATGAGAAGATTCTCAAAGGAGACTCTGCTGCTAATGCCAGGATCGGCTGAAGCCCTACGCTATATAGCGTCACTTATGCCATCCTATATCGTTAGCACAAGCTACGAGCCCTATATAGAAGCCCTCTGTAAGGCTATAGAGTTCCCCAAGGAGAACGTTTACTGCACAAGAATAGATATAGATAGATATGAGATAACAGGGGAGGAGATAGAGAGACTGAGGGAATTAAAGGAGGAGATTGTTAGGATGCCGATGATAGAGATTCCTGCAAACGCTAAATCGCTGAAAGAGCTCCCGCGGGAGACTCGGGAGGTTATTAGCCGATTAGATGAAATCTTTTGGGAGGAGATAGCAAGGATGAGGATAGGTCGAGTGTTAAGGGAGGTTAACCCGGTTGGCGGATATGAGAAGGCTAGGGCTGTTATGGAGATAGTTTCATTATCCTATGGAAGATTTTCATCAACAATTTATGTTGGCGACAGCATAACCGATGTGGAGCCATTTAGGCTGGTTAGAGGGAACGGTGGCCTAACAATATCCTTTAATGGGAATCAATATGCTATTCGAGAGGCTGAGATAGCGGTTCTCTCACATGATGCAATTATATTAGCAGTATTATCCGAGCAGTTTAAGAAATACGGTAAGGATCACGTGCTCAGCTTAGCAGAGGAGTGGGATATATCCTCTCTAGAGGGATACTGTGATCCCCTCCTACTAGAGCGCCTCAAGAAGCTCTATCCAGAGAGGGCGCCGTGGGTTGAGAGAATAACGCCAGAAAACATGGAACGCTTAATACAGGAAAGCACGGCCTTCAGAAAGACAGTTAGGGGAACTGCTATAGGATCCCTAGGCTAACACTATAATAATATTTTTTTCAAGGTATATTTTCATTTGGGGATTTGCTTGAGCGTGCCTATCGAGGACACTTATGCCGAGGCTTTTGATGGTCTCTATTTCAGGATAATTGTCACGGCGGATGATATGTGGACTCTTAAAAGAGCTGCTGAGGATTCAACCGCTACACCCTCATCCGTTATAGGTCGGATAGAGGGCGGGATAGAGCGCTGGGTTCCTAGGAGCGAAACGCCGGATGGGCGGCCAGGAGTCATACTACAGTTCTGGAATGGGATAGATGAGAGAAAGCCCTTAGATGAGATTATAAGGAAATTCTATAGGGAGTTCTCCTATAGGATTAGGCAGGACATCCTTGTCAAGCCCTTCACATCAGTCTTCGACGCATGTCCAAGCCCTATAGGTAAAATCGATACGATGGAGCTTATAGGACACTGCGGGGACGGCTATGAGTGGATCGAAAATTTATACGGTCGGGAAATGATAATCGTCCCAATAATGGTTCCAGACTTTAAGATAGAACGCTATTTAGGATATGGCCGCGGGGTTATGGGCGGAAACTTCTGGTACATGTGCCGGACAAAAAGGGCCGTGCTTGAGGCTGGGAGAAAAGCCTTGAAGTCTATAAGTCAGGTTAAGGGTGTTATTACACCATTCGATATATGTTCAGCGGGCTCGAAACCTGAGACAAAATTTCCAGAGATAGGGCCGACAACCAATCATCCCTACTGCCCATCACTCAAAAATAAACTTGGCCAAGAATCATTAGTCCCAGAGGGAGTAAGATATATTCCGGAGATAGTGATAAATGGGCTTAGCCTAGACGCTGTTAAGAAAGCCATGAAGGCTGGGATAAAGGCTGCCTCCTCAGTTAAGGGCGTTGCCAAAATCTCCGCTGGAAACTATGGCGGTAAGCTGGGCAAATATAAAATCTACTTGAGGGATCTATTCCCATGACTCTAGAAGTCATCTGTTTTGGAGCCATAAACATGGATAAGCTCTATAAGGTTGATAAGCTAGCCGGGGCTGATGAGGAGAGCGTGATACTTGATTTTAAGGAGACTCCGGGGGGCTCCGCCGCCAACACCGCGGTGGGTTTGGCGAGGCTTGGCGTTAAAGTTGGCTATATTGGCAAAGTTGCAGAGGATAGGGATGGAAAGATCTTGCTTAAATCCTTTATGGATGAGGGTGTAGATATAGGGGGCATAATCATCTCAAAGACTGGCAGAAGTGGCGCCGTTATCGGCTTCGTGGATCAAAAGGGTAACAGGGCGCTTTACCTGGACCCAGGAGTGAATGATACGTTAGAATATGATGAGATTAACTTGGAATATATTAGGGGTGCCAAAATTCTGCATTTAACATCATTCGCTGGCGAGAGACCCTTCACGGCGCAGAAAACTCTTCTGGAGAACATTCCATCAGATGTTAAAGTGACATTTGATCCTGGAACAATCTATGCCCGCAGGGGATTAAGAGACCTTAAACCAATAATTGAGAGGTGCTATGCTCTTCTATTAAATGAGAGGGAGCTATATCTCTTAACTGGCGAGGAATGTTGTAGAAGGGGCGCTGAAAACCTTCTGAAGGAGGGTGTAAAAATAATCGCGGTAAAGCTTGGGGAGAGGGGCTGTTATGTTACAGATGGATCGGAGAGTCATTTATTGGAGCCCTTTAAGGTTGAGGTTGTCGACACGACTGGTGCTGGAGATGCCTTCTGCGCAGGCTTCATATACGGTCTTCTCAAAGGGAAAAGTCTACGAGAGAGCGGAATCTTAGGAAACTTTGTTGCCTCAAGATGCCTAACGAAGATGGGGGCTAGAGATGGACTACCAAGATTATCTGATTTACCCAATAACCTCCGCTAAGACAAGCCATTAACCCCAGTTTAAGCAACTTTTAAATCTACGTTTAACAAGTATAAAGTAATGTGTGAGTGCATTTAATGAGTGCGATAAACTTTCGAAGCAAGCTGTTTACACTTTTAGTTAAAGAGTTTGAGACTTTCATCCCCCAATTTAAACCGTATACCACGGATTATCAATTAGTCGTTTATGCTTCAAAGGATTTTGAGACTTGGCTAAAGGTTAAGATGGATATTGATGATATAAGAGTGATCTATAAGAGACTTGAAGAGGATCTTAGAAATAATCCGAGAGACTTTAGAACCTCGTTGAATTTCTGGGTGGATATGTGGCTTAAAAAGTGGCGGGAGCGTGTTAGGATTCTCTCAACAAAGTTCGAGATGCCGCGGGATCATGTTGAAAGGATTAAGAGGGCTAGGAAGATTCTACAGGAGATGGACTGGAAAAACGAGTTGAAAGCAATGACTATTAAAAAGCTTGTAGAATATGGCGAGGTTTGTATGATAGAATTTATAGCCGATAACTTGGTTGTTGAAGAGATTGCAAAACGCCTACAGAGGGCAAACAAAGATGCCATCGTGGCGCTCGACCCGCTTAGCATATATAGTGCGGTTAGTTCGAGAATAATGAGACTACCAAAGGAGAGGGGCCCGTTAGTATACTTGAACATAAAACCCAATCTCTTCCAAAACTATTATTAATTCTTCAAAGGTCGAAAATCTCATGCGCATTGAGCGGTTATCAACCGGTATTCCAGAGTTAGACGCTATGCTTGAGGGCGGTATACCAAAGGGCTTTATGGTAGCTATTACTGGTGAACCCGGCACTGGGAAAACAATATTCTGTATACACTTTATTGCCCAGGGTGTTGGTGAGGGGGATAAATGTATATATGTTACAACCGAGGAGAGTAGGGAGTCAATTATCACACAGGCGGCTCAGTTCGGCTTCGATTTCTCAAAGGGGATTTCTGAAAAGAAGATGATTATAATAGATGCTTTAATGGGGCGCCAAGATGAGTGGTCTCTTCAGAGCCTAGATGTCGAGGAGCTTGTGAATAAGATTATTGAGGCAAAGAAGGCTCTCGGATATGGTAGAGCGCGTCTAGTAATAGATTCTTTATCGGCATTTTGGCTTGATAAGCCCGCAATGGCCAGAAGATACTCATACTTCGTGAAGAAGGTTCTAGCGAAATGGGACTTCACTATTATGGCAACATCTCAATATGCTATAACGACCTCGGAGGCATTCGGCTGGGGTATTGAGCACATAGCTGACGGAATAATAAGGTTTCGGAGATTTGTCAAGAATGGTGTTTTGAGACGCTACATTTTAATCGAGAAAATGAGACAGACAAACCACAGCCTACACCTACACGAAATAATGATTCTACCGGGAAAAGGACTGACAATACTTGGTCCAGTAGAGATGCGGAAGGAGGACATAGCCCTACCGAGACATATCATGGAGCGGATTCAGAGGGCTGTCGAGAAAAAAGAGAGTGAGAGTCCGTGAGAGGAAATAAATCAAACAACGCATGAAAGATCTATTTTCACTTGAAGGCTGATGTAAAATCAGGTGGGTCAGGTTTAACTCATCCCCCATAAAACTTCACGAAACTTAAAACTACATGTTATCGTTCAATATTAATTGGGGGCGCTTTTGGAACATCACTCTATTGAGTTTTATGTGGGCGGCCAGAAGATCCGCGGAAACCTTCACCTACCATATACTGGGGTTCCATGCATAATAATCCTGCACGGATTAGATAGTCATAAAGACTCCACTAAGTGGTTAAATGTAGCCTCAAGGCTATTTAAAGAGGGTTACGCCTGCCTAAGGTTTAATTTTAGAGGATGCGGTGAGGCGGATGAGAAAAGCGACGGTCTATTTGAAGATACAAACCTAACTAGTAGGATTGAGGATTACAGAGCTGCCCTCAAATTCCTAAGAGACTGTGGAAAGGTTGATGTACAGAGGATTGGGGTTATAGGCTCGAGCTTCGGCGGGATGGTTGCAATAGCGGCGCAAGAGAGGGGAATAAAAGCCCTCGTCACGATCTCAACACCCTACACGATCCAAAGCCTAGGTGAAACTAAACTCGAATGTGGGGAGGAGGCATATTATCTACTCCCCTCGGGAAGAAGATTAAAAGAGGAGTTCTATTGCGATCTAAGGAAATACGACCTACTTAAGGCTGTAAGGAGCGCTCCCCCCATACTAATTATACATGGGAGCTCGGATCAGCTAGTTCCAGTAGATCATGCTTTTAGGCTTTTTGAGACTGCGCGTGAACCGAAAAGAATTGAGATAATAGATGGGGCGGATCACGCCTTCACAAATCCAGAACACCTAAATAAGGCGATAAGCCTAGCTATAGAATGGTTCAAAAAACATTTCTAATTTAACGAGACATAGATATATTGGTAGTATACTGAAAACGTAAAATTCCCCTAAGGTGATCAATAAGTAAAGAGAGGCTGGCAGTAGATTTCATGGACGAGGTCAGGCACATAAATATCATCCACGAACACTATTCGCGCGGCGAGGTCCAAAGGGAGATAATTGATTTCTGTAGAGGTAGGTGGGCTGCAATACACTGCCTAAGCCCTGTAGGAAAACTAGTTTTGAGAAGGTATACTTCTGGGAAGCCGATAAAAGTGGAGAGCTCTGAGGATTTGAAAAGGTTGAGTGGTTATGGGATGAGGTCTATTTATGCAACCGCTAATGTCTATAGGAGGGTTGAGTATAAGCTAGATCCTTACGACTATGAGAACATAATCTATTGCACGCCCGTATGGGATATAGACAGCAACCTTTTGAGGTGGAGAGATACCATAAAAGTTGCGAGGAAGATCCTAAGATTCTTAAGGGATTGGGGGATTAGGGAGTCCGTTTATGTTAAGTGGTCTGGGAAAGGCTGCCATATACATATAAATGAGCGAAGCATCTCAGAGAGCTTACTCGAAAAGCATAGCCCACTAGACATAGCATATGCGATAGTTGAGTATGTGAATACAAAGCTATCCCAAGATCTTATAGAGTTATGCGTGAGGGGCGAGATAAGGGTGGAGAATAAAATTGACCCCGCAAGGATCTTCACATGTCCACTAAGCCTACACAGAAAACTAGATGTTGTGTGCATTTGTATAAAGCCAGATGCCCTCGATAAATTCGCATTAGAATGGATTGACCCTTATAACTTTAGGCATGATACAAGATGGCGCGAGTTCAAGGAGGGTGAAGCTAATAGGCTTGCGGAAGCAGCCTACAGAGCTTTAGGTGGATACCCACTTAAGTCCAAGCGAAGACGGAAGACGAAGCCATTAGATGAGCAGATAATGAAGTGGCTGCAAAGAGATTAGTTTACTTATTTTTGGGTAGTTACTTTTAAATAAAGCTTCACACCTTCTCATAAAGGTGATTTAAATTGCTGTCAGAAAAAAACGTTAGGATAGGAGCGAGGAGATCAGCTCTCATAGCGGTTTTCGCAGCGCTCACAATAGCGCTCAATCTTTCACCGATAAAGTTTCCAGCGCCCTATGCACCATTCTTAATGTATCAGGTATGGGAGGTCCCTATAGCCGCAGCCTTCCTCTTCTTCGGTTTCCCAATAGGGGTATTCATCGCCTTCATAAACATGCTTGTGCTTCTAGCAATATTCCCGGGAATGCTACCTACTGGGCCCCTCTATAATTTCGCCGCAATAATTAGTATGTTGTCAGGCATGTGGCTTGGCACACGATTAACAAGCAGGAAAGGCAGAGCCAAATTAACAGCGATGTTGATTTTAACCGCGCTCGGCATCGTATTCAGGGTTGTAGTGATGAGCCTCGTTAACTGGGCGTTCCTTCGATATCCTCCACCAGTCGGATATAGTCTTACTGAGGAGGCTTTACGCCTCCTCCTGCCACTCATCGCAATATTTAATGCTACCCTAGCGCTCTACACTATCCCCCTTGGTTATATAGTGGCGGAAGCTATCAAAAGGCGGGCAAAGATTTATTTTTAGATCTTTAATCCCCGAAAATATTTTTCGCATACTTTTCACCTAATATTTCTGGTGACAATGCCACTTGAAGAATGAGTTCGTGGAAAATGCTATTAAAGATAGAAGGAGCATAAGGTTATTTCTGCCTAAAAATGTCCCTCAAGATCTAGTTTTAAGGCTGATTGATGCTGCTAGGTGGGCTCCCTCAGCCCATAACGCCCAGCCCTGGCGCTTCATAGTAATATTTGATCCAATTGTTAAAAGGAGACTTGCTGAGGCGATGGCTTCCGATTGGCTGAGGGATCTTGAGAGGGATGGTGTCCCCCAGGAGGAGGCGAAAAGGTTGGCTGAGGAGTCCATTAAGCGCTTCTCTGAAGCACCAGTCTTAATAATTGCTGCAATAACAATGAGGGAGATGCATAAATATCCTGACAGACGGAGGCAGAGGTTTGAGCATTTGATGGCTACGCAGAGCTTAGCCGCTGCGATACAGAATCTCCTCTTAACCGCTCACGCCGAGGGTTTAGGCGCATGCTGGTTCTGTGCACCCCTCTTCTGTCAAGAGACCGTTAGGAGGGTTTTAAGGATACCTCGCGATGTTGAACCCCAAGCCTTAATAGCGCTAGGTTATCCAGCCGAGAGCCCCAAGGCACCGCCCAGAAAACCAATTAAGGAAATAGCCTTTAAGGATTATTGGGGTATAAGCTTATGATAACAGCTTTAGCTGGCGGTGTGGGCGCAGCAAAATTTCTTTTAGGGCTCGTTAGGGTAATCCCAGAAGAAGAATTAACGGTGATCGTTAATACTGGAGATGACATAGAGCTTTATGGACTACATATTTCGCCAGACCTTGACATAATCACTTACACCTTAGCTGGCATAGTTGATGAGGAGAAGGGCTGGGGCGTAAAGGGGGATACATTCCACTGCCTAGAGATGCTGCGGAAATACGGCTATGAAATCTGGTTTAATTTAGGTGACAGAGATCTTGCAACACATATTCATAGGACGCTTCTCTTAAAAAGGGGCTTAAAGCTTTCTCAGGCGACTAAAGAGATATGTAAAAGCTTAGGTGTAAAAGCCAATATTATTCCTATGACGGATGATAAATTTGAGACGTGGATCGAAACCGATGCTGGACTAATGCACTTCCAGGAATACTTGGTTAAAAGGGGCGCGAAAGATAAGGTTCTGGGAGTAAAATATTTAGGGGCTGAAACCGCTAAGCCTGCGGATGGCGTTATTGAAGCAATACTTAATAGCGAGCTAGTGATAATCTGCCCAAGTAACCCGATTGTGAGCATAGGAACAATATTATCTGTTAAAGGTGTCAGAGAGGCGCTAAGAGCCACCAAGGCTCCAAAAGTAGCTATAAGCCCGATAGTCGCAGGGATGCCGATAAAAGGCCCCGCAGATAAACTGATGAAGGGGCTCGGGCTGGAAGTATCAGCATACTCGGTAGCATACCTTTTCAGAGATTTCCTAAATATCTTTATATTAGATTATATGGACAGGAATGAAAAGGAGGAAATAGAGAATCTTGGAATAAAAGTGATCTTAGCCAACACTATAATGAAGACCCTGGAGGATAAAATAGGGCTTGCTAGGCTGGTTATTGAAGAAGCTCTTCCAAGGAAATAATTATTTCTCCACTCCCACCAACTTGAATATTGCGCCAGAATAGAGAAAAATTTATTAATGGATTTCTCTAACCAAAAATTAAGAAGACATATGGGGTCTGTTGAAGGTCCTTTTCATTCGGGTCGTGTCTACTTTGTCTGAGGCAAGAAAGTGTTATCCAAGATGCAATAAATTCAGATGCGGGAAGGACTTTTTGGTATACCGCGGAAAAAATCCATGGTGCCGATTAACCGACGAGCCATGTAACCCTATAACCTGCAATTATGCCATATGCACGATAAGGCGCTTGCTTCCGCAAGGTGTTTGCGGGGAGACCGTAAAGAGGAAGACTGTTGAAGAGGGCCCAGAAGAAATGAAAACTCTAACAGTGAAAGTTAGAGGGAAAATCTTTAGGAAGATCGGTGAGAAAGAAATATTTTGAGAGGCAGATTAAGTGCATTAAAGTTCTTTATGTCGTTAAATCAGATATGTCAATGCTATGATCATATATGCGACTGAGCAATGATAATACCATTACTAAATCCTGCGCCCTCTCAAAAGGTAATGTATTTGTTAATGACTCAACTTTATTAATTAATTCTCTAATTTCAGGCTCCCTCTCCCTTACAGAAGCAGCTTTTGAAACATTATGTGATATGAAGGATTCAACGGAATCATTAAAAGTCTCAAGAATATGCTTATGAAGACCGCTTAAAACCTTTGATATCTCGCTATCCAGTCTCAGGTCCTTAAATTTAATTGCATACTTAGCTATCTGTGATGATTGATCAGCAACTAGCTCAATGAAGCTCGCTACCAGTCTATAATCTAGGCAATCTATCGGATGCACACCGAGTTTCTCGCTGAGACTTGGATTCTGTATAATTGTCCTCAAAACCCTAACTAATAGGAAATAAAGTCTGTCAACCTCATTGTCCCGGGCAATAACATTTTTGGCTAGATAGATGTCTCTCTCTAATAATGCTATTAACGAATCTTTGCACATGCTTGAGGAAATTAAATGCTCGCGGCGTAGGATTTTTTCTGGAGAGAGAGTGGTGGGTTCTAGGAGACATTGTATAACAATTTTGCTTTGATTCTCCTCAGTTATCTCTAAGCCTACAAGCTGACTTAATGTCTGCTTGATAATTTCTCTTTGCTCAGGCGTGATTCTATCTTTCGTCTCAACTGTGATGATATCGTAGCCGAGGAGATACTTAGTGAGGATGTCACGACTAAGATGTGGTCCAACTTTAATTGCTACTGTTCTGGGCGCGGGCTCAGCCGTATATTTTGGATCAATTATTATTTTATCGTCTGGAGTTATTAGGCTTGCGACAAGTGAACCTCGGCGTATACTATTGCGAGTAGCCCAATCTTTTGGTAATGTGATGAAGAAGGTTCCGCTCCTCGTCATCTGCACCTTTCTAATTTCTAACATCTTGCACCAACGGTAAAATTAATTTAACACAAACTTATATAAAAATAAAGAGCATTATATAAATATGTTTATACAGTATGGAACATCTAATAAAATCATGTTTGATACTTGGACATAATATAAACCGCTATTTATGGAATATTTGTCTTAAGGTATTGAAGGGCAATGTCAGAGAATGAGGGGAGTCTTAGAAGGGCAGTATCTCTAATTATTGAGGCTGGCTATCAAATTGACAGGGAAGCTTTTGAATTTCTGAGGAGCGTATCCCATCAAGTAGAGCTGGATTCCCTCATAAAGAGTATACTTGAAGAAATAAAGACATTTTCAGAAAAACCGCTATACATAACCCTCGATATCATAAAAGAAAAAGTAGAGAAAAGGGTTTTAACAAGTGTTCCAAAAGCCTCCTGCGAGGTTAGCAGTAAAACTTCCTTTAAACCTTACGCAAAAGAGGTTAAGTCTGATTTAAAGATTATAAGTGATCCAACCAATGAGATAAGTGCGACTGGATCCCTTAATGATTGTATAGAATATTTTAGGAGCCGGTTTAAGAAGATAAGTAAAATATTAAGAAGCCGGGTTAATGTAAAAGACGCTGGCACTATAGTAGATGCCTTGAAGGCTCCTGAGAACTCTGAAATAAAAATTATTTGTATTATTATGGATAAACGTGAGACAAAGCGCGGAATCTTCTTCAGAATTGAGGATTTAGAAAGCCAGGCAACAGCCTTCGTTCCAGCTGAAAACCGCGAGGTATATTTTAAAGCCCAAAGAATCCTTCTGGATCAAGTCATCTGTATAAGTGTTGTTAAGGGAAAGGAAGATCTCCTTATAGTAAAGGATATAATATTACCAGATGTACCCATGAGGAAGCCAAACAAATCTACTATACCAGTTTACGCGGCACTTTTATCCGACTTACACATTGGAAGCAAAATGTTTATGAGGAAAGCGTTTGAGCGATTGATAATGTGGTTGAGGGGCGAGATTGGTAATAGCTGGTATAGAGAGATTGCCAGTTACGTTAAGTATTTAATTGTGGCTGGCGACGTTGTTGACGGAGTGGGAATATACCCGCAGCAGTATGAGGAACTTGAGATAAAAGATATATACAGACAGTATGAGGAGGCAGCAGCCCTCCTGGAAAGAATACCAGAGTATATTGAGGTCATTATTATACCTGGAAATCATGATGCAACAAGAAGGGCTTTACCGCAGCCAGCGATTCCCAGGAATTATGCTGAGCCCCTCTATGAGCTGGGAAGAATTCATATGCTGGGTGATCCATCAATCATAAGCTTACATAATGTAATTTTTCTTCTAAGTCATGGAAGAAGTATAGACGATATTATAGCAACTGTCCCAAATATGAGCTTCCAATCGCCCGATGAGGCAATGAAAATCCTCCTACAATGCAGGCACCTGGCACCAACATATGGTATGAGGACTTTAATAGCTCCTGAAAAAGTCGATCACTTAGTAATAGAGAATGTTCCAGATATATTTCATGCAGGGCACGTGCATTTAATGAAATATAGCACATATCGGGGGATACTTATAGTTAATTCGGGGGCGTTTCAAGAGCAAACAGAGTATCAGCGAGAGATGGGACATATACCAAACCCGGGTATAATCCCAGTAGTAAACCTAAGTACGCTTGAGGTGACACCAATAGATTTTTCCTCAATATATTAAGGATAAAAGTAATCTAAGAGGAAAGTAAGAATTTAGGCCTATAGCTCAGAATATTTCTAAAAATTTCATCTTCAGAGAAGACTTCTATGAGAATTTTTCGTGGGATGCCTAGGCCTATCTTTTTTGTTCGGCCATATCTTCCAAGGCTTACAACACGTGCGTTGAGGAGACCCATGACATCCAGCTCATTTATTAGCTCGCTCACCCTCCTCTGGGTTAATGGACTTATGCCAATTTGATCGCAGATCTCAGAATATATATTATAAATCTCTCCCGTCATTGAGCGATCCGGATCAAACTTGCTAAGCAGAAAAGCGCTTAAGAGAACTATCTTCGAATGTGTTGGTAAACTTCTTATGCTTTCATAGACTCTATCATGCTCTATTCTCTTTTGAGCCTCTCTGACATGATCCTCAGTGATTTTTGTATCTCCTCTCCGCTCAGCTATCTCACCAGCAACCCTCAGGAGGTCTAGGGCCCTTCTTGCATCACCATGCTCAGCCGCCGCTAAGGCAGCACATAATTTAAGAGCGCCCTCACTTAAAACGCCATCATAGAAGGCTATTTTAGCCCTCTCCATCAGGATATCTTGAATCTCCTCAGCAGTATAGGGCTTAAAAACCATTTCCTCCTCGCTTAACGTGCTTAGAACTCTTGGATCAAGAAACTCCTTAAACTTTAAGTCATTTGATATGCCTATAATTGAAACTTTGCTTTTACTAAGGTTCTCATTTATTCTAGTGAGCTCATAAAGTAGTGCATCACCACGTATTTTAACTAGCGCATCAATCTCGTCCAATGTAACAAGAAAGATCACTCCCTGTTTTTCCAGAGCCTTCTTAAATCTATCAAAAAGTTCTCCAACAGCTAGACCTGTAAAGGGAACCTTCTCATTTATACTTGAGCATAGCTCCGCTAAAACTCTATACTCCGTTCCAGCCAACCGACAATTAACAAAACAGACTTTAACTGGCGAATTAATCTCCTTAGACTTTTGAGCAATCTTCTTCAAGACAAATCTGGTAACGGCCGTTTTCCCCGTGCCAGTTTTACCATAAATGAAAATATTAGAGCATGGCGACCCCTTCAGGGTGGGAGCGGTAATTTCACCTAGGCGAAGGATCTCTTCCTCTCTATGTGGAAGATAATCTGGCACATAGTCATGCCTTAAAACCTCTCTATCCCTAAAGATTCTTGAACCCTTAAGAAAATGTGAAAATACCTCGTCTAAAATATCAAATCGTTTCTCCATCTCTTTCAGGCCCCTCCCCTTAGAAGATAAAAGAGAATTCTTGCAAAATTAAGGGCTCTCATACAAAAAAATAGATTAAAGAGTGAAAAGTCCTAAAGAAAAAGGGCTCCCACCCCCTTATTTCTACTGGAACAGTCTCAATTTATTTCTAATTCTTTTTTGTTCAGAAGGAAACAGTCTCCCGTTTATTTTAGTTTCAGCATCTATTTAACGTTCTTTATACAACTTTTTATACATATCCAAAAATCAATTCGAGAAATTTTAGGGTATCTCCAATAGAATTTAAAAAATAATCTTGTGCTAAATTTTGCTTTAAAAGCCAATGAATTAACTTTCAGTGGAAATGGTGGGGTCCCCCTGATGAGTTTTCTCACCGTTCAGGACTTTAGGAAAAATTTCCAAATGGGGTAAGAGTTAACCTCTATGTGAAGTGATTGTTAAATCAAATTTCCAATTAACATTTTTTGGTAATTTTCTTCCTTTTAGACATGATTTTGGTTTTATCTTCTGTTAAAGAGCCGACCCCTTGGTTTCCACTGGAAAAGACAGAAAATTTTTTTCTTTTTCTCTTCATTCAGGTCCTCCAAAATGTTAACTCTGTTAACAAAAATTCCTGAAAAATTTTCTTATTTTCGAAAAATAAGGAAGATTACAGCTTCCCTTTAAATCACAATTAACCGAATAATTTATAACTTGTGAAGTAGTTAAATGTTAATTGTCTTGTAAGGGTTGTTGGTGAAGGCTTAGTGCCTGTAAGGAAGATGAAAATCGAGGTTTACGATGAGGTTGGGAGCAAATATACCATAACTTTTGAGGGTAGGGTTACTAGGGAGAAGGTTCAAAAAATATTTGATATGGTTGAGTTGCTTGGTGGTATACCCGTTGCGGAACCATCTGATAAATATTCGCATAATCTATCAAAAATGGATAAAATTTTCCTTATTGTTAAGAAAAATTTTCCAGTAGCATGGTTTTCGGCCAAAGAGGTTCAAGAATCTTATGAGAGGGATGTTGGTGAGCCAATTAGCTTGAGCGCTGTCTTAACATATCTTTCCAGACTTGCTGAAAAAGGAATACTGACCAAGACTAAAAATGGGAATAAAGTTTTCTTTAGACTTATATCAAGGGAATTAAAAGAGATTATAGAGCCCTTTTAGGGAAGGATAACGTTATTCTTTTTTCCTGATAATTTCCTCCATTTCTCTAGCCAAACGGTATACAAATGGTATTGTATTGGTTCTTCTCTCAACATATCCCCTTTCATATAAACTCTTCATTAAGCGTGCAGTATGCTCCCTCGTTAACCCAATCCTCTCCTTTATCTCCGGAACAGTCTTCTCTCCCTCCTCCGCCAAAATCTCCAAAACTTTAAGCTCAGTGGCCGTTAGGGAAGCAAGAGCCCTATTTTCCCCTACAAGTTTAGGTTGAAGATTTTCTGAAGGTCTCTCTTCATAAAACCTCAATTTTCTGTCACTAGTCGTCTTCCTCAAGTCCTCTATTTTCTCATCGAGCTCGCTATGCTTGGCAGAAACCTTTTCAATCTCTCCTTTCAACCTTTCAATATCAGCGGCAATTTTCTCCTTGTAGCTGAATAAGTCCTCCACTTTCCCCATTAGCTCAACAAATAGAGCATCCTCTGTATCTACCTTTTTCATAAGCTCGTGAATTTTCTCCTCAATCTTCTTTAGGTCTCCATTAAAACTGAAAACTATGTCCTCAAATGTCTTCTTAAGTTTCATATACTCAAGATTAATGCTTCTGAGCCGCTTAAAATAGATTAAAAGAAATATTGATGTTATTGTGAATAGCGCCGCATAAATCGATATTAATATTGTGTCCATGATATCACCTCACACATCACATACATCACGTGATTTTTCATCACGGGTTGATCACATCTATTATCACAATAATCATTAAGTAAGTTTAAACTTAAATCGCTTTTGTTCCCAAGATTTCTCTCTGAATAAAAATTTCTAAATTTTTCCTCTTAGTCGTGATGTTACGTGATGTGATGTGTGACGTCACTTTTTACCTGAAAATGATCTAGGCTTCGATAAATGAAACAGCATCTTTTCTATCTCATTTTGGAGAGTTTGTAATATCTTTATTTGATCTTCCTCTATCTTTCCACTCTCCAAGATTTCCCTATATTTTTCATTATAAGCCCTAATTTTATTAGCTATCTCAATATAGGGTTCTAGGCGGGGATCATCAAATATGCCTAGATAACCTAAAAGGATCACTGTATAAATAGATTTAATTATATTTTTTCGCGCTTGAGCCAGGGTTCTATTAAATGATCCTCGACTTACGCCCGCCTTCAGTAATCTCAGCTTCGCCTTCTCCTCATAAACTAATTTTTTGTTGACTATTTTTTCGGCTAAAATATCTATTAGGAATGTTTCAGCCTGCACTTTTGTTAAATTGCTATTTTTTAGTAGTATTTTGAAAATTGGATCTTTATTAAGGCTTGTTAACCACATTTGTATTTCTTCTTTCGGCAGGGAATTCATCATCACCGTCTCCTTATTTTTGAATACATTTTTGTATACAAAAGGAAATGCGTATTGCGATCATCATTAAACTTTTAAGAGCTTAAGGGTTAAATTATTATTTGTTTATTGGTGTGGCTGGAGAATGGGGAGAAGGCGAAGAAAAGTAGTAAAGGTGCAAAAGAAGAAGCTGCCCAAGTTCTTCTTGTGTCCTAAATGTAATCAACAGTCTATTAGAATTGAGATTCTCGATAAAAACGGGGAGGAGAAAAGGGCGATAATTCGTTGCGGCAATACAAATTGTGGATATACAAGGGAGCTATCAATAAAACCTTATTTTAAGGAAGTAGATGTATATTGTCAATTTATAGACGAGTTTTATGGAGCTTGAAAATTGGGAGAGTAATAGGATGATTGGAAGGGTGGAAAGGTATCTATTGGAGAGGATTGAGAATGAAGGAACAATTCATATGACGCTTATAGATCCGGAGAAGACTGATCCGGAAACCGCGGCCTTAATATCAAGTGATAGCGAAAGTTTAGGCTCATCGGCTATAATGGTTGGGGGCACAACAATAGTTTCCCAGAACATGCTCAATAGTGTTGTTAAGCAGGTTAAGGAAGCTGTGAGTATCCCGGTTATATTGTTTCCAAATAATATAGTTGCTATCAGCGAATATGCTGATGCGATATGGTTTATGTCACTCCTTAATTCGGCTGATCCATACTTTATATCTGGCGCTCAAGTCTTGGCGGCACCATTGATTAAAAAGCTTAGTTTAGAGGCTATTCCACTTGGATACATAATTGTTGGTGAGGGTGGCTCTGCTGGCGTTATTGGTAAAGCGTGCCCTATTCCATATAATAAACCCGAGTTGGCTATTGCTCATGCACTTGCAGCCGAATTTTTTGGCATGAGATTTGTTTATCTTGAGGCTGGATCAGGAGCTAGCCGACCAGTCCCTGCTGAAATGATTAGGAAGGTTAAAGAGGGGATAAGCATAAAACTAATCGTTGGTGGGGGTATAAGGAATGGAAATCAGGCTAAGGAGGCTGCTAAGTCGGGCGCAGACGTAATTGTTACTGGAACAATAATTGAGGGCGAGGAGAGGGAGAGCATAAAAAGCAAGCTTAGTGAGATAATTAGTGGGATGAGAGAAGGGGCTAAAGCCAAGCTGAGGATGAGGTGAGTCCGCTTGACATCTTTTGAGAAGTATTTTGAAGCCCTGAAGAAGGCTCTTGGAAAAGAGGACATATATGACATTTGGCCTGATTTTGAGCCGGAGTATGATGAGCGGGAATACGCTTGGACAACCTTGAGGGGTTTGGGGGAATCTCTGCTCCTGAATTGCGGTCAATGCGACGGCCCCTCAGATATGAGGCATAAAAAGTGTAAGGCATGTGTTGAAAAGAGGAAAGAGACAGCTAAGAAAACTTATGAGAGGATTATGAGTCGCCCAATAGAAAAATGGAATACAATTATTCTCTGTAGAGTCTATACTGAGTGAAGATGATTGGGATGGAGGAGCCAAACAACGTAAGTGAGGAGTATAGAGAATACTTCGCTAAGATATTTCTGACTCTAGAGGAACTTTATGAGGTCGCTAGAAGGGCTAGGGTGAAAGGGATTGATCCAAAGCTCTATCCTGAAATAGAGGTAGTGGGCGATTTAGCCAGCCTCGTTGAGAAAATCATTGGGCTGCCCAAAATAGCGGATAGGATGAGGGAGTTAACAAAGGTTATGACGAAGGAGAGGGCGGCACTTAAGATATCTGAAGAGATAGTCCTTGGGAGATTTGGTGATTTAGGAGAAGAGAGGTCTGCGGACATAGCGATTAGAGCTGCCCTCGCAATATTAACTGAGGGTGTGACTGTAGCCGTATATACTGAGGGCATTGCTAAAGTTGCGATAAAGACAAATATGGATGGATCAAGATATCTTGCCGTCTATTTCGCCGGGCCAATACGTTCGGCTGGTGGAACGGAAGCAGCCCTCACGTTAGTCATCGCGGATTTTATTCGTAGACTATTACATCTGGATAGATATAAGCCCACGCGAGAGGAGATAGAACGCTTCATTGAGGAACTGCGCCTCTATGAACGTGAGGTTGGTAACTTCCAATATAGCGTCTCGGACGATCAGGTTAGGTTTGTTTTAAACAATATTCCGGTTGAAGTTACTGGCCCATCATCAGATCCCATTGAGGTCACCTTATACCGAAATCTGCCGCGCATAGAGACGAATCGTGTTAGGGGAGGCGCCCTCAGAGTCATAAATGATGGGATTATTGGGAGGGCCGCTAAAGTTCTCGCCGTAGTGAGGGATCTTGGGATTCAGGGCTGGGATTGGCTTGAAGAGATAAAGGCGAGTGCGGCGAACAAATCCTCCGTTGGTTTTATGGAGGAGGCTCCTGCTGGGAGACCAATATTATGTTTCCCCTCAGCTAAAGGTGGCTTCAGGCTCCGCTATGGTAGGTCGAGGAATACTGGGCTCTCGGCTGTCGGTGTTCACCCATTAACTATGATAACCCTCCAGAATTTCCTTGCTGGCGGAACACAGATTAAAATTGAAACTCCTGGGAAAGCTGGCATTGTTATGCCCGTTGATTATATTGAGCCGCCGATAGTTAGATTGAAGGATGGCTCGGTCGTCAGGGTCTCTTATGAAAACATAGAGGTCGTGAAGAAGGAAACGGAAAAGATTCTTTTTCTTGGAGACATCTTAATAAGCTTTGGGGACTTCCTCTATAATAACAAGGAGCTTTTACCGTCTGGTTATACTGAAGAGTTTTGGTCTGAGGAGCTCAGAGAAATAATTCTCAAAGGGTTTAATGGAAACGTTGAGGAGGCAGCTTTAAGGGCTGGACTTCCACCCTCTTCCCTGAAAGCATTCTTAGATGATCCCTTCAGAAATAAGCCCAGCATCCAAGAAGCCATAATTTTAAGCAGGACGCTTAATGTCCCCTTACACCCCGCATACATATTCTTTTGGTCTAATATTAACGTTGATCATCTTAGGAAGATTAGAGGGTGGTTACTAGCGTCGGACATAACTTATGATGGATCCACAGTAACTAAGATAGATGGTGTGCTTGATCCAGAGATAAAAGAGATTCTTGAGGAAATATGTGTCCCCCATAAGGCTGTTAGGGGAAGAATAGTTATTGAGGGCGCTGACGCCCACGCGCTTGCCTTCTCCCTTGGAATACATGATCCTAAGCATGAGATCTCGGAAGACTTATCCGTTCTGGATAATTTGACGGCGCTTTGCGGGGCTATTATTAGAGATAAGGCGCCAACATTTATAGGCGCAAGGGTTGGACGGCCTGAGAAGGCAAAGGAGCGTGAGATGAAACCGCCAGTTCACGTCCTCTTCCCGGTCGGTTTAAGCGGCGGGACACAGAGAGACCTGATGAAGGCTTATAATAGAGGGAGCATCAAAGTTGACTTGGTTAGTAGAATCTGCCCTAGATGCCAAAAATTAACCTTCAGGAGGATTTGTCCGGAATGCGGTTTAGAGACTGATCTCAGACTTGTTTGCCCAAAATGTGGTAGAAGTCTCTCCATAAATGTTTGCCCTATATGTAATGTTGAGGCGAGGAGCTTTTGCCCACAAATAATATCCATTAAGGATTTAATTGATGATGCCTGCCGGAGGATTGGCTTTAGGCCCGAGCAGGTTAAGGGTGTTAAGGGTTTAACAAATAAGCTTCGTGTTCCAGAATGTATTGAGAAGGGGGTTTTGAGGGCTAAATATAACCTTTATGTATATAAGGATGGCACGATAAGGTTTGACGCCACCAACGCTCCCCTCACGCACTTTAAGCCCTCTGAAATAGGTGTCTCGATAGAAAAGCTTTGGGAATTAGGCTATACTCGCGATTACCTCGGCAACCCCTTACAGGATCCAGATCAGATTTGCGAGCTTAAGGTTCAAGATATTATAGTTTCATGGAGATGCGCCGAGCATCTTGTGGCCGTCGCAAACTTTATAGATGAGCTGCTTGAGAAACTCTATGGCCTCCCACCATACTACAAGGTTAGTAAACCCCAGGATTTGATAGGCAAGATAGTCATAGGGATAGCGCCACATACATGTGCTGGCATCCTCGGTAGGATAATAGGCTTCACCAAACTAAACGTTTGTTTTGCACACCCCTTCTGGCACTCAGCTAAGCGGAGAGACTGTGATGGGGATGAGGACAGCATCGTGCTGGCCTTAGACGCCCTCCTAAACTTCTCTAGAGAATATCTTCCTGATCAGATAGGTGGGATAATGGATTCACCACTCTTTATTATTCGTGCAGTTCTTCCAGAAGAAGTTCAGAGGCAAGCTCACGAGTTTGATATCGCAAGTAGATACCCCCTCGAGTTCTATAGAGAAACTTTCAAGGGGACTTCGGCTAGAGAGGTAATTAATCTCATTGAAATTGTTAAGCATAGGCTGAACTCTAAGATGCGCCTTCAGGGCTTTGGGTTTACTGTGCCGACTTCAAATATTGAGAGCGGCAACCGAGAAAGCGTATATAAAACTCTGAGACGCATGAGCGACAAATTGAATGCACAATTAAGCTTAGCGGAGAAGATCAAGGCAGTTGACGCCCGAATCGTTGCCGAAATAGTATTAAATACACATTTCCTCCGCGACATCTCTGGGAACCTGAGGGCGTTCGCCACTCAAAGCTTTAGGTGTAAGAGATGTAATAAACGCTTTAGGCGCATACCTCTTAAGGGCGTTTGCACTGAGTGTGGTGGCGAGCTTACTCTGACTGTTCATAGGGGTGCCATTGAAAAGTATTTGGAGGACGCTTGGAGATTAGTTAAGAAATATGGTATGTCTGAGTATTATGCCCAGCGATTAGCCTTAATTGAGGAAGAAATAAACTCTTTGTTTGAGGTTGGTAAAGGCGCAAAGCAATATAGTCTCTCGGATTTCCTTAAATAACATATTCCTTATAGTATTTGTTCTATCTCTCCCATCAAGGCTCTTGCAAGTATTGGGGCGACGGAGACCTTTGCATACTTGTTTGTAACGCTATCTGTCCCAGCTATCTCCTCAACCCCGCTCTCCATAATAATTTTCTCTGCATCCCCCATAAGTAAGAGATGCGATACTCCAACGAATACTCTTCTAGCACCCTGCTCCTTAAGTATTTTTGCAGCGTTTGCCGCGGTCCTACCCGTGCTCACTATATCATCTATTATAATCGCGTCCCTGCCATAGACATTCATCTCTTTTGAAAGAGTAATTATCTCCCCAGTATAGCGGTCTCTTCTCTTCTCTAAGGCATCCCAATCAGCGTTAATGCTCTTCGCAGCGTATTGAGCTCTCTTCTTAGCCATATCCTCGTTATCTGGCGCTATGATGATGGGGTCCCTCAAACCTTTTCCCACAAAATATTTTGCTATTTCGCCTGAGGCTGTCAAATTGTAGACTGGTATCTTATACATTCCTAAGACACGCTCATTATGCACATCAATTGTATATACAGCGTCTGCGCCGAGATCCTCAAGGAGCTCCGCTATTACGGCTGAACTTAAGCATTCGCCCTCGAGATACCGTCTGTCTTGTCGGCTATATGCGAGATATGGAATGAAAACTCTTATTGTTTCAGCGCCGAGATCTCTTGCCGTATGAAGCATTAAAAAGAGCTCCATGGCATGCACGTCCTGCATCGGCTCTAGGCTCTGCACAATTATAAGGTGTTCCCCGGAGATGTTCTCCTCAAACTTAAAATAGAACTCCCCATCTGGGAACCGTTTCATCCTAGTGTTAACAAGGGGGACTTTCAGGATCTCGCTTATCTTCCTGGCTAAATCTAGGGAGCTCGGCCCACCAACAATCTTCAAGTCGACTCCTCCAGACTTTATGTTATGTTCAGATAACATAATTATTAGAAACTTTACTTAATTCTTTTCCAACATTTTTGTCATAGATATATTTAGATGGGGCGCCCATCATGATAGTTTACACGATTGGTTACTGGGGCAGAACAATCTCCGAATTCATCAAAATTCTAAAGGAAAATAATATTACAACGGTTATCGATATTAGGCGCTTTCCAAGAAGTAGTAACGCTGATTTTAGCAGGGAGAATTTAGAGAGGATTTTGGAGGATCACGGGATAAAATACGTTTTTCTAGGGGAGAGCTTAGGAGGATTCGTTAGAGGTGGTTATGAAAAATATATGGAGACAGAGAAATTTAAGGAGGGTCTTAACACGCTTATCGAAATCGCTGGGAGAGAAGTGGTCGCACTTATGTGTAAAGAAAGAAATGTTAAGTTCTGTCATAGACGCTTCATAATTCAGCGCTTAGAAGGCCTAGGAATAAATGTAAAAAACCTTTAAGAGTATAGAATTTGAGTCAGAAAAATTAATATGTTAATTAGAAGGATTTTATATAAAAAAGTTTGGTGGTTAGTATGCCTATACGGGTTGCAATAAATGGTTTTGGTAGGATCGGCAGGCTCTTCTTCAGAGCTATTGTTGAGATGGGGGCGACGAAGGATATTGATGTCGTTGCTGTGAATGATGTGACTGACGCCAAGACTCTTGCCCACCTATTAAAATATGATTCTGTGCATGGAAAGTTTCCTGGAACCGTTGAGGCAAAAAGTGATAGTCTCGTGGTTAATGGAAAGGAGATAAAGGTTCTCTCTCAGAAGGATCCGGGCCTACTCCCATGGAATGCCATGGACATTTATTTGGCTGTTGAGTCTACTGGCTTATTTACTGATAGAGCTAGTGCCTCAAAACATTTACAAGCTGGAGCGAAGAAGGTTCTCATCACGGCGCCAGCAACTGAACCAGATATAACCATAGTCTACGGCGTTAACCACGATAAATATGATCACGATAAGCACAATATTATATCAAATGCTTCCTGCACCACGAACTGTGTTATACCAATGGTTAAAGTGCTCCACGAGAACTTCGGCATTAAGTCCGCCCTTATGACAACCGCCCACGCTTACACGAATGATCAGAGAGTTTTAGACCTAGTGCATAGGGATCTGAGGAGGGCTAGGGCTGCAGCCCTAAACATTATACCGACAACTACAGGCGCCGCTAGAGCCTCAACTATGGTTTGGCCTGAACTTAAGGGCAAAATTGATGGCATAGCTCTTAGGGTTCCAGTTCCAAATGTCTCAATATGTGATCTAACGGCCGTGCTAGAGAAGGATGTTACAAAGGAGCAGGTGAATGATGCCTTCAAGAAGGCTGCTGAGGGCCCACTTAAGGGTATATTAGCTTATACTGATGATCCAATAGTCTCGGTGGACGTGAATCATACAACGTATTCATGCATAATTGATGGGCAGTGCACAATGGTTGCTGGTGGAAACCTCGTTAAAGTCTTCGGATGGTATGATAATGAGTGGGGCTTCTCCTGCAGGCTTGTGGACGTGGTGAGACTAATCGGCGAGAAAGCAGGGCTAATTTAGAATAAAATAAACCATAAAACTTTTTTATTTTTTAATATTGGTTGGAGGAATTGGGATATGCCGAAGTTTCTTACGCTAGATGATTTTGACGTTAGGGATAAAGTTGTTCTCGTGAGAGTTGATTTCAACTCGCCAGTTGATCCACAGACGAAGAAGATAATTGATGATACTAGGATTAGGGCTCATGGTGAGACTACTATAAAGGAGCTCTCAGAGAAGGGTGCAAAGGTTGTCATATTAGCTCACCAGGGGAGGCCAGGCGACCCGGACTTCATACCCCTTGAGCAGCATGCCAAAATATTAGAGAGGATCTTAGGTAAACCAGTTAAATATGTTGATGATGTCTTCGGTGAGAAAGCTAAGAGGGCTATAAGGGAGCTTAAGGGCGGAGAGATACTTGTCTTAGATAATGTTAGAAACTTCCCAAAGGAGGCGAAGGATGCTCCTCCCGAAGAGCATGCAAAGTCCGATCTAGTGGCTAATCTTGCACCGCTAGCAGATCTATTCGTGAACGATGCTTTCGCGGCAGCCCATAGGAGCCATGCCTCAATAGTCGGCTTCACAGTCGTGCTTCCAAGCGCCGCTGGTAGAATAATGGAGAAGGAGTTGAAGGCCCTTGAGAAAGTTGTGGAGAGACCGGAGAAGCCATGCATTTATATACTTGGAGGGGCTAAAGCTGATGACTCGCTTAGAATATCAAAGTATGTTTTAGAGAATAATATTGCAGATTATGTCTTAACAGCCGGGATAACCGGCCACCTATTCCTTGTAGCTAAAGGCTATGATCTTGGTAAACCAAACATGGAGTTCCTAGAGAAGAATAAGCTGCTCGATCTAGTCCCCGGAATAAAAGAGCTGATAAGTAAGTATCCTACTAGGATTGAGACTCCAGTAGACTTGGCCATTGAGGTTGATGGTAAGAGGAGGGAGATAGCTCTGGCAGAGCTGCCCACAAACTACCCAATATATGATATTGGAGCAAAGACCATTGAAAGATATACGGAACTTATCATGAAGGCTAAATCAATAGTCTTTAGCGGCCCGCCAGGAGTATTTGAGAA
>JAGTQD010000011.1 GCA_018396405.1 Candidatus Bathyarchaeota archaeon | reverse complement strand
GGTGGGTAAGATATCGCTTGAGAGGAATATGCGTTGGGTTGGGTGGGAGGGCGAGATACTAATTGATGAGAAGGGGCCGGGGGACTCTTGGATTGGAAGGAACTACGCCTATAAACCAATAGTCGTGAAGAGCTCGAGAGACCTGCTCGGAGAGTTTATTAAGGTTAGAGTCACTAAAGCGCACACAAATTATCTTGAGGCAAAAATGATTTAAGGCTGCTCACTTTAGAAGGGATAGCATCCGCTGGGCGTTCTCAAGCATATTTGTATCATTATTAAAGAAGACATAAACCTTCCTCGGCCTAACATCAAAAATCTTTTCCTTAACCTCTAAGAGCTCCTCATCCGTATAGTTGTGAGAGTACCATGCCTCCCTCCCATGCATTCTAACATAGACGATACCATTTGAATTAAAGATTTTTAGGGGGAAGTCTGGCGAGTCGACGCTCACTAACGTTATGCCTAGATTAGAAGCCCAACCAATAATTTCATCATTGTTGAACCAGCTTATGTGTCTCGGCTCAAGCGCGAAGCGTTCCCCTAAATTAACATTGTTGATAAAGCGCTCTATCTTTTGGAGGAAGGATGATTTTACCGATGGTGGGAGTTGAAAGAGATAAAAGTCTATTAGGTGATCCATGGGTTCAAAGAGATTTCTGAATTTTCTCCAGCTATTAAGGGCTTTTTCATTAAACTTGAAGGCATGCGTTATCAATTTATTCACCTTAATAGCCCATCTAAGGCATGAGCCCTTAGCTCTCCAAGATTTAATGGCGCTTGGAAAGGGAAACTTATAAAAGCTCATATTTAATTCAATAGCGTTTAGAGCTGAATTTTTAATATACCAGTCGAGGCTACCGCCTACATTCCATATGTAGAGCCAACCAGAGGTGCCCACATAAACCTCCAAGGTTAAAGCACCATCACTATTAAATTCCTCGCTTTACTACTTCTTAAATATAGCCGCTTAACTTAATAGGACGGTATAGGCTATATTCCTAATGATTGAGAACACTTTATGATGAACCATGGAAAAGATAGGTATATTGACGAGAAACGAAGATTCTTGGTGCACAGCGCAGCTAAGGGAAGCTGTTGTTAAAAGCGGTTTCCAGCCAGTGTGCTTTAGTTTTCGGGACTTAGCGGCGAGGATAGCCATCAGACCAGAAGTCTCTCTCGGAGACATGGATGTTCTGAGAGAATTAAGGGCGGTAATTGTCCGGCCAATTGGGCGCGGCTCCCTCGAAGAAATAATCTTTCGCATGGATCTTCTGCATAGACTAAGGAGACTAGGTCTCTATATTATTAACCCACCCCACGCAATCGAGCGCTCTGTAGATAAATACTATGCTTTGACGCTTCTAGAGGAAGCTGGCCTGCCAGTCCCTCGAACAATAGTTACCGAGAGAGCGAGAGATGCTCTAAGGGCTTTTTATGAGCTCGGCGGCGACGTTGTCGTGAAACCCATATTTGGCTCTCGTGGGATAGGTTCAACGAGGGTGTCGGATCCAGATGTTGCCGAGAGAATATTCAGGGCTCTAGAGTTTCATCACCAGGTCATATATCTTCAGGAGTATATACCGCATGGAAACTACGATTTGAGGCTCTTTGTATTGGGCGGAAGGGTTATAGCGGCTATGCGTAGAGTTGCCAATAGCTGGAAGACCAATGTTAGTCTTGGGGCCACACCATCTCCATACAAACCCACTAGGAAGATCGAGGATTTGGCAGTGAAAGCCTCCGAGGTTATTGGATGCGAGGTTAGCGGCGTAGATATTTTGGAGAGCGATAGAGGACCATTCATAGTTGAACTTAATAGCCAGCCTGGATGGAGGGGTCTTCAAACCGTAACGGACATTAATATAGCCGAGGAAATAATAAAGCATGTTATTTCTAGAATAAAGAATTAGGAGAGAATTATTTGGATAAATCGGCAATAATACTTGCTGGTGGGCCCTCAAAATATTTTGGGCACGGTAAGGGTCTTATCAACCTAGCTAATGAGCCATTGATAACCTGGGTTATTAATAAGGTTCAAGACATCGTTGACGAGATCATAGTCTGCCTAAAGGATGATTCTCAGATCCCATTATATTCTCAAGTGCTTCCAGAAGCCAGCAGAATGATCGTTGATGATAAAGGTTTTCCGGAGTGCTCTCTTAGGGGAGCCTATACTGGATTAATGAACGCGAAGGGTAAATATTCAATTATTCTACCATGCGATACGCCATTTATTTCCGGGAGACTCGTGGGCTTACTGTTTGATATAGCTGTTGGGGTTAATGCCGTTGTCCCTCGATGGCCAAATGGTTATATAGAGCCGCTCCAAGCCGTCTATAGAACTGAGGCCGCATTAGATGCTGCCAAAAGATCTCTTAAAACAGGAAAATATAATATGCAAGCAATGATTGCGCTTTTAAAGAATGTCCGCTACCTATCAACACTCGTTATCAAAGAAATAGATCCAGAAATGTGCACATTTATGAACATTAATACCCCCCTAGACCTAAAAAGGGCTGAAGCCTTAATCAAGAAGAGAATTTTAATTTAATTTTATGCAAAGAGGTTCTTTTCTCTAGGCATTATGAGCTCCCTGGCGGTTGCGTCTTCGCTAGGCTCATATTTATAGCCCCTTATTATTGCCACCGGTATCCCCTCGTCAGCTTGGCCTATGACCAGCTCCGCCGCTGAGGACAGTTCGTCCGCGACTGCCGTCCGCTTAACCCTAAGCGTATATCCAAATAGATCCTTATCACCCCTCCTATCGCGTATAGGCTTTATTCCAGCAACTCCAATGGCAACATTTATCTCACCCTCCCTTAAGGGTCTGCCATGCGTATCTGAGATTATTATGGCAACATCCTTTCCGGTTATCTCCTTAATTCTATGCCTTATCCTCCGAGCCGATAAATCTGGGTCTCTTGGAAGAAGAGCTACATTTCTATCTCCAGGAACATTTGATTTATCTACTCCGGCATTAGCGCATATAAAGCCATGCTTTGTCTCGGTTATTATATGCCCATCGCCCATACGCACAATGGAGTTTGACTCCCTTAAAATGACCTCTACAAGTGCAGGATCCTTGCCAAACCTTTCAGCTATTGTCTCAGCGAACTTTGATGGGGAAATCTCATTCAAGTTCACCACGCTTCCCTCAGCCCTTGAAACCACAACATGGGTTACAACGATTATGTCGCCGTCCTCAATGGGCGTGCCCTGCCTAGCAGCAGCTTCACAGATAAGGAGCCCTAAATCATCCCCCTCCTTAATTATCGGCATCCCAGTAACTGGTATAATCCTAATCACCTTCATCTTCAATCCACCTAATAAGCCAATACTATTTTCACCACTATTATAGAAAAACGTTAAATCTTTGTCCCTAAGAATCTTTCTTAATAGTGATGTAAAGGAAGGCTATCTAATATGCCATGCACAGTTGTTGTATGTGGGTTTTTTGGCGATACTGGTAAGGGTAAAATAATCTCATATTTGGCCCTAAAAGATAAGGCTAGTGTGGCTGTGAGAGCTGGCGTCGGACCAAACGCCGGTCACACAGTAGTTTACGAAGGTAAAACGTTTAGGGTTCGAATGGTTCCAAGCGCTTTCGTTTATGAAAAATGCCGCCTGCTAATAGGTCCAGGCGTTATTGTAGATCCAAACGTCTTCTTAAACGAAGTTAAAACGCTCAATGTTGAGGATAGGGTTGGGCTTGATCCGCAATGCGCGATTATTGAGCCAAGGCATATGGAGATAGATAGATCCGGGCACTTAGCATCCGAGATAGGGACGACTGGTAGTGGAACTGGTCCATGCAATGCCGACCGGGTGCTGAGGAGGGCGAAGCTGGCAAGGGATGTTCCGGAGCTACAAAAGTTTTTAACTGATGTGCCATTAGAGGTAAATAATGCTATTGATAGTGGTGAGAACGTTTTAATAGAGGGAACGCAGGGGACTTTTCTATCCCTTTGGCATGGAACATACCCATATGTCACTTCTAAGGATGTTACAGCGTCAGCCGCATGCTCAGATGTCGGTGTTGGACCCAAAAAGGTTGATGAGGTCGTGGTTGTCTTTAAGGCATACGTTACTAGGGTTGGCGCTGGACCACTTCCCGGAGAGATTCCATGGGAGGAGGCTGAGAGGAGGGGTTGGGCTGAGATAGCCTCGGTAACTGGCAGGAGGAGAAGAGCGGCTCCCTTCAATTTTGACTTGGCTAAGAGGGCAGTTATGCTTAATAGCGCTACGCAGGCGGCTTTGACTAAGATCGATGTCCTCTTCCCAGAATGTAGGGGTGCAAGGTCATTTAGTGATCTTTCAGCTGAGGCTAAGGAATTCATCAGGAGAATAGAAGATGAAATAAAAGTGCCAGTAACGCTCATAGGAACTGGGCCAGAGACTCTTGATATTGTGGATAGAAGGTTTGAATAGTCCTTGAAATCTCAGAAAAAGTTTTAAGCAGCTTTTTGATATGCATTATCTTAAATAAGCCTCTATTAATAAAAACATCCTTCTAACGGGGTGTGAGCTAATACGTTTAATTTGGTGACTATTGAGGACTCTATTCGTATACCGCCCAGCAAGTTTAATGAGCCTCTTGAGAAGATCGCATTAGAGCAGCTCAAGATGAAATACGTGGGCAGTATAGATGAAGAGTTAGGCTATCTAATAGCTGTTACAGATGTTCGTGTCTCCCCGATTGGGAAAATAGTTCCGGGCGACGCGGCAACACACCATAAAGTTGTCTTTTCACTCTTAACTTTTCTACCTAAGATTCAAGAGGTTGTTGAGGGAGAAGTTGTTGAAGTTGCAGATTTTGGAGCATTTATTAGAATAGGCCCCGTGGACGCGCTCCTACATATTTCTCAGATAATGGACGATTTCATATCTTACGATGAAAAGCAAGGGATGTTAATGGGGAAGGAGACGAAGAGGAAAGTGAGCATAGGTGATAAAATGCGTGTCAGGATAATTGCGGTATCATTGAGTAAGAGCTCCGGATTCGGTAAAATTGGCGTAACCGCTAGACAACCATTCTTGGGGAAGATTGAATGGATCGAGGAGGACATCAAGAAAGCCAGAGGAGAACTGGAGACAAAGGAGAAAAAGGAGGTTAAGAAGGGGGAATAAAGATTCTCTATGGTTGAGAGAGCTTGTAGAAGATGCCATTACATAACCGAGGAGAAAATCTGTCCAAACTGTGGATCAGCGGATTTAAGCGAAGATTTCAGCGGCGTAGTCTTCATATTTAGCCCAGAGAGCTCAGCTATAGCCAAAATATTAAAGATTAGTAGGAAAGGTCGGTATGCTATTAAGGTGAGATAAGGTGGGAACTTACATACTTACACCAGACATTAGAGATGAGCTGAAGAAGCCAATTGGATCCTTGATAAGAGGACAGGTCGGGGAGGTTGTAGAATCTATACGCAGGATTATTGAAGATGCTAAGCCGAGCAAAATTATAACTGTGGGGGATGTAATCTCAAGAAGCCTCCTTGAAGGGGGCCTAAAAGTAGACGTTTTCATCGTGGACAATAAGGCTATGCGTAAGCCTATTGAGCCGATAAAATATACAACTAACAAAACCCTATATCTGTCTAATCCAGCTGGCACGATCACGGAGAATTCTTGGCAGGTTATACGTGAGGCTATTAGCTCTGAGGAGTCGGTTAAAGTTATTGTTGATGGGGAAGAAGACCTCCTAACGATTGTTGCAGTCCTAGTAGCGCCAGATGGCTCAATGGTTATATATGGGCAGCCGAGTGAGGGGGCTGTGGTAATAAATGTTAATGGTGAGTCTAAGAAAAGGATGCATGAGATTATAGAAAGAATGGAATATAAGCCGGGTCAAAAGTGAAAATATAATATCTATGTAGTTGGGGGATAATGATGGAGATCAAGATAGTAAGCACTAAACGTAATGAGCTGCTCAAGAGGAATGAAGTATATTTTATGGTGCGGCATGAAAAGGATGCGACGCCGCCGCGCATAAAGGTTAGAGAGAAGATTGCTGGTGTGCTTGGTGTTGAAGTTGATAGAGTTTTTATAAGGAGGATGGAGAGCGTGACTGGAGCAATGATGTCTATTGGTGAGGCGCACGTCTATGATTCGCCAGACTACGCCAGACTCATTGAACCAGAACATATAATAGCCAGAAATACACTTCAAGAGAAGGAGAAGTGATGGATCATGTCGAAGGATAAGTCTGGGAAAGGAAAGAAAAAGGAGACTATCTCCTCATACTATAAGATTGAGGGTGGAAGTCTTAAGAGGCTCCTTCCATTCTGCGATAGATGCGGCCCAGGATACTTTATGGCTGACCATGGAGACCGATATGCGTGTGGTCATTGCGGCTTCACAAAATATAAAACTGTTAAATCAAGTGCTATAGGAGAAAGAGCAAGTAATAAATAAAATGATCTTTCTGGTCTGGAGATGGGAGGAGAAAAACAAATGTTTACTGAAGTTAAGAAGGTTGGGATAATTGCCGATACGCATGATAGGCTTAAGGCGATCGATTTAGCGGTCAATAAACTTAACGAGGAAAATGTTAATTTGGTTCTCCATGCTGGAGACTACGTAGCGCCCTTCGCAGTTCTGCGTTTAAAGCCTATAAAAGCTAAGATTATTGGAGTTCTTGGCAATAATGATGGGGACCATAATCTTTTGAGGAGGAGATTTGAGGAGATTGGTGCCCAACTTCATGGAAAGTTTGCTGAGTTAGATGTTGGCGGATTAAAGGTAGCGTTAATGCACGGAGAAGAAGAAACCTTGCTTAAAGCCTTGATCAACTCAAACTATTATGATGTTGTTGTCTACGGCCATACTCATAGGGCTGAGATCAGCAGTGTCGGCAAAACACTTGTCATAAACCCGGGCGAAGCATGTGGTTACCTAACCGAGCGGGCGACCATTGCCGTACTGGATGTGAAAGAACGGACTGCCGAAATATTAGAGCTCAGCCTATCAAGCGCCTAAAAGGCGATAGTAGTAATAGGGCTAGACTCATGGAGTTGAGGATGTCTCTGCCTCTATATTCTTCTTAATTAACTTTATTCCTTCCCTAAACCCCTCCCAGCCACCTTCAGCCTTAAGAGCTAAGATCTTCATGGCGGTTTTAGCGTCCATTTTCTCCCATTCTTCTTTAGTTACTTCCTTAACTAGATATTTAGCCGCATTCAATATTTCGCCATTAAGTTTTGAATCAACTTCATCGGCTAAGTGGCATATTAGAGCCTCAATAGTCTTAGGCGATATCGGGCTTCCAGAACCATGGCTCGTGACTACAACGTGAATCAAGTCTATGGGGAAGTCCCTTTTTAAAAGTTCCGAAACAATTAGCGTTAGGTGATCTATACGTTCTCCGAGCGGCGAGAAGACATATCTTCCATCCTCCCTCTGCTCATAGGTTAATGGCTTAAATATATCATGTAGTATGATCCCGCATATAACGAGATCCCTATTAACTTTCCCCCCATAAATGTTTTCCACAGAGTCGCATAATGCGAAAGCGATATTAAGCATTGAAAGAATGTGATCGATTAGCCCGCCAGGATAACTGTGGTGGTGTAATCTGCTTGCCGGGGCCTCATTAAGTGGCAGACCAGTAAATCTCTTATCTCCAACTTTGATTGATAGGTCTCCCAGCAAATCTAGCATCTTACTCCTCAGCGAGTCATCCCGGATCTTATTTATTGCTTCCATCAACCTAAGATGGATGCCCATTCCAACCCTCTCCAGAAAATCTAAAAGAAGAATTATGTTTACTTAAATAATCCCTTTTCGCCTTCTTAGCGTGTATGTGAGCTATGCGTAGTGGTTCTGGGATTCTATGTCCCTTTGTGCAATCTAGAACTATTTTTATAGCCGTCTCAAGGGAGACCCTGTGACCGATACTAACGTAAACTGGCTTAGCTTCACGTTTCGTATAAACAGCTCCTCCCACAACTTCCCCCTCATATATTATTGGTCTCCAGAGACCATCTCCCTTTAAAATCTCTCCGCAGAGGAGTTTCTTAGCAACCCCTATCGTTGGGATATTCAGGGTTACGCCAAGATGGCTTGCGAAGCCCAGTCGATATGGATGTGCAAGCCCCTGCCCATCCACAAGAAAAACGTCTGGCTTGGTCTCAAGCCTCTTTATCGCCGCCGCAGCGGCCGGCATCTCCCTAAAGGATAATAATGTGGGTATGTATGGGAACTTGACTTCTGTTACCGCCAGCTTAACTTCTATTGGCTTAAGATCCTCATAACTTAATACCGCAGCCGCTCCAATGGAGTATTTATCAGTATATGCTAGGTCTATTCCAGCAACATACCTTATTGGAGTGTTTATTCGATCCTCTCTAATAACCATTTTAGAAAGGATTATCTGGGTCTTCCTAGCCTTCTCCAGCGAAAAATTTATGTTTAGGGGTAGTCTGATATCGCTAACCTCTGGCATGCTCCATCATTGACCCTAAAGCCTTCTGTAGATCCCTAATACTATTATTTAACATTTCCCTTCTAATCTCCATTGTTATATCGCCCCTTGTAGTCTCTATAATTCTTCTCGCTATATCGCATTTTCTTCTGAGGCCGGGCATTAACGCTTGCAAATCATCGCAGCCTATCAGCTCATTATATATCGTTTCCATTAGATTTAGGCATTCTTCAGCATCTTTCACCCTATCTTTCCTTATTAGATCGAGGGCCCTCCGTCTTAATTCACCTATAACATCAGCCAATCCAAGAACATATGATTCTCCGGGAACGCCAACGACCCCCGGACTTATAAATGTTCCATTTTTAATGAGGTTAAGGAACACCTTGGCCTCAGCATACTCCTGAAGTGGAGTCTCTATTAATCCAACGCATATCTCGGGATAGGTCTTCGATAGCTCAACAAGTTTATTTACATCTATGCTTGCCTCCTTAAGAATGCTTTCGGCACTATCTATCATATCTCTGTGAACGAGAAAGATTGCCTGCTTAGCCATTCTTATAGTTTTTCTCGCCAGAGATTGTATCTCCTGACGTATTGCGTCCTTCTTTAGTAAATTCTCTCTTATCTCGTTTAAAAACTCATTTAGGCTCATCCTAATCACACTAACTATACCTTTAACATCGAATTTTATTTTAATTATTTTCCATGAAAAGTATAGCATTCTTATTCTGAAAAGCGGTAATAAGCGTATTTGTAAGGATGGCTGGAGTAACTTATATCGCTATGAAGCTCTCAACAGTCCTCCCATTGAGTCTCTTGACAAGCTCCATTACAAGCTTAATAGTATTCTCTACATCTTCTAGATTCACGAGGCTGACATGGCTGTGGATATGTCTTGTCGGAATCCCTATAACTACGCTTGGGCACCCAGCCCTACTAATATGAATTCTGCCCGCATCTGTTCCGCCTCTAGCTATCTGAGATAATTGGAGCGGGATACCCAATTCCTTGGCGACTTTAATAACGAATTCTTTAAGCGGCTGATTTGGGATCATGCTGCTATCATAAGTGCATAGGCTTGGCCCTTTGCCCATCTTCGTTGGGGCTTCACTGGGCTTTATGCCTGGAACGTCGCCTGCGATATCAACCTCGACGACTATGCAGACGTCTGGATCAACTATGTGAGCGGCGGTCTGGGCTCCTCTGGCGCCAACCTCTTCCTGAACAGTTGCCGCCGCATAGACCGTGTTTGGGTGGCTGATATTATTCTCTCTTATTCTCCGTAGAGTCTCCATGATAGCAAAGACGCCTATTCTATCATCGAATGCCTTTCCCATAGCAACCCTACCATTATTAATTAGCATGAATGGAGACCATGGAACAGCTGGGTCACCTATTTTAACCCCAGTCTCAGCAGCCTCCTTAGCTGAGGTTACACCTATATCAATATACATGTTTCTTCTATCAACTGGTTTTTGTCGTTCCTCATCAGTTAGTAGGTGTGGAGGCTTAGCCGCTATAACACCGTATATATCACCCCTCTCTGTCCTAATAATAACCCTCTGCGAGAGAAGTACTTGATCCCACCATCCCCCAAGTGGATTAAATGTTAAGAAGCCAGTATTCTCATCTATGCCAGATATCACGAAGCCAACCTCATCCATGTGGGCGGCTAGGAGGACATGCGGCCTCTCATAACTCCCTTTATGGACGAAGATGATGGAGCCTAACTTATCAGTAAGAATCTCATCCGCATATGGCTTCATATACTCCTTAACTATCCTCGCCGTTTCCCGCTCAAACCCCGAGGGGCCGAAAGACTCTGTAAGCTTCCTTAGAAACTCTAAAGATTTACCATCAAACAACATTTCCGTATCCACCACCCATAAAATCCCTTTATACAGCTGAGTATTTTTCAACAAACCTCTTAATCCTTTCTACAGCTTCAACTATCACCTCAAACTTATTCGCATAGGATATACGTATATGACCCTCACCGCACGTGCCAAAGGCGCTTCCAGGCGTCGTGGAAATACATTCTTCTTCAAGGAGTTTCATGCTTACCTCAAAACTAGACATTTTTAGACCGTAGAATCTTGGAAAGATATAGAAAGCCCCCTTAGGCATAACGCATCTAACGCCTCGGATCTCATTAAGTGCGTTAACAATATACTTTCTTCTCCGATCGAATTCTTTGAGCATTGCTTCAATACTCTCTGTGGGTCCTTTAAGGGCTGTTATTCCAGCAACTTGAACGAAACTCGTCGGGCAGGTGGTTGTATTCTGCTGTATTCTATTCATTGCCTCAATTACATCCTTATTCGCTATGGCATAGCCGAGCCTCCATCCAGTCATAGCATAAGTCTTGCTAAATCCGTTGATAACAATTACATTCTCCCTAACATTATTAAAGCTAAGCATACTCTTAGTTTCAACACCATCATATACTATTTCATCATATATTTCATCTGAGAGAACCATGAGATCATGGTCTTCCGCAAGGTCAGCGATGATCTTAAGATCACCTACACTTAATACTCCGCCGGTAGGATTATTTGGGGAATTTACTAGGATCATCCTTGTTTTATCCGTTATCTTACTCTTAAGCAGCTCCTCATCAATGCTATATGTTTCTCCGCATGGAATCTCTATAGGAATAGCCCCAGCCATCTCGATGCAAGTAAAGTGTGTTGGCCAGGTGGGAGCTAAAACGAGAACCTGATCACCCGGGTCTAACGTAGCCATACAAGCGCAGAAGATCGCATGTTTTGCTCCTGGCGTGATAATAATCTCCTTCTCCGGATCCACATTTAACCTCCTCTTTCTCTCTAAATATTCAGCGATTGTCCTTCTAAGCTCAATTAATCCAAGGCTCGATGTATAATGAGTGAAACCATTCATTAGCGCCTCTATAGCAGCCCTCTTTATATGCTCAGGCGTGTCAAAGTCCGGCTCCCCAACATCTAAATTAAGTATTTTCCGCCCACTTCTGGCGATCTCACGGGCCTTCTCAGCCATAGCTATTGTCCCAGAGGGCTTAATAATATCCATTCTCCTCGAGATCTTCATAGGGACACCAAACCAACAATAGATGTGATTATTTAAAAATAAAGTTTAGCATTTATCCATTCTTATCTTTGATTGTAGGCGCATTCATTCTTTTATGCATACTTTTAATATGCCTGCGGAAGATATCTTCAACTATTTCTTTGGGAACATCTAGAATCCTGCTGATCTCCTCGCATGTAAGTTTCTTTTCGAATAGTCCAACGAGAATTGGGTCTATAACTGTGTAGTCTGCTGGGAGCTCATCGGAGAGTTTATGCCCTGGATATAATTGGGGGCTACTTGGCTTCCTAAGAATCCTTTCCGGTAAGCCTAGATGAGCCGCTAGCTCCCTAACCTGCGTCTTATAGAGATGTCTAATTGGGAAGAAGTCCGCTGCTCCATCACCATACTTCGTGAAGAAACCTATTAAATATTCGCTCTTATCGCTAGTCCCGGCGACAAGATAGTTATAAAGGTTCGCGTAGAAATATAGTATCACCATTCTAACTCTAGCACGAAGGTTGGCAAGCGGCATCTTAACCTTAGCCTCATTGGGATCCACGCCCAGGGATTTTATAAAGGAATCGCATATCCCATCAATATCCACGATGACATGCTTTATTCCAAGGAGCTTAGCCAATTCAATGGCGTCCTCAATATCCTCTTTTGGCGTGAAGCTTGTGGGCATTATAACGCCTAAGACTCTATCCCCGCCGAGGGCTTGAGCACACAAAGCTGCCACTAGACTACTATCTATTCCGCCACTTAAGCCTAAAACAACACCCAATGCGCCAGAGTCCTTAACTACACCCCTAATAAAATCAACAATCTCATCAATAGTCCTAATAAAATCAAGTTTAGGAACACTTATTTCATGTTCCAAGCATCTTGCCTCCACTAGAAGCGATAACCTCTAATATCGCCTCCAATTTAATCTTCTCTGGCATATTTAAAGAATAATTTCATGTTTCCCCCACATCCTCCCATATAAATATGAAACAACATCTTTAATTACTTGTTCCATAGCATTAAATACTTGTGGTTAATCTTTGGCGTGATATTCCACCAGGCGACGATCCTCCGAACATCGTTAATGCAGTTATCGAAGTTATTAGCTGGTCTAGAGATAAATATGAATATCATAGGGATTGGGAAACATTCGTGCTTGACCGCATCCTCTACTCATCAACAGTCTTCCCAGTCGAGTACGGTTTTATCCCGCAGACGTGGTACCACGATAATGATCCACTCGACATAATGGTCCTCTCCTATGAGCCTCTTGAGATCGGATGCATAGTTAAGGTTAGACCGATAGGTGTGTTAATCCTGGAAGATGAGGAGGGCATCGATCCAAAAATCTTGTCGGTGCCTATTCGTGACCCAAGATTCGACGGGATAAAAGATCTATCAGATGTGCATCCACATAAGCTAGTTGAGATAAGGGAGTTCTTTGAAGTTTATAAGAGACTTGAGCCGAGAAAATGGGTTAAATTCAAATCCTGGGGGAATGCTGAAGAAGCAAAGAAAATCATCAACTACGCAATACAGCTGTATAAGGAAACTTTTCTAAGCAAAACTCTCTAAGATCACTGAGTCCTGGCTCGCTCACATTAAGAGTCAGGTTTTCCTTAACCCCTCTTAAGAATATTTTCAATGATAGCGTTCCCTACATCCCTTGTTGTAGCGTTCCCACCTAAATCATATGTTCTAGCTTTTCCTTCTCTTAAAACATCCTCAACCGCTCTCTCCACGAGTCTAGCTGCCTCATACTCTCCAAGCCACTCAAGCATCATCTTCGATGCAAGGATTGTCGCTATTGGATTAGCTTTGTTCTTGCCAGCATGTTTAGGTGCCGAGCCATGGACTGGTTCAAACATTCCATAATTATCTCCTATATTAGCCCCGGGCGCAAGCCCTATGCCACCGGTTATCTGGGCTGCCTCATCGGATAATATATCTCCATACAAGTTCGTTGTAACTATTACGTCAAAGCGCTCTGGCTCCTTAATTAACCTCATTGCCATTGCGTCCACGTGCTCCTCATCCACATAGACTGATGGAAACTCTTTAGAAACGGTAAATACGGCATCCCTAAAGATGCCATCAGTTATACGTAGAATATTCTTTTTATGAACGCATGTCAGATAACGTCTTCGTCTTTCAGCGAGCCTAAACGCTACTCTGGCAACTTTCTCAGAAGCCTCCCTAGTTATAACTCTAAGAGCTATACCTTTACCGGGAGCAACTTCATATTCCTTACCGAAGTATAGGCACTCAGTATTCTCCCTGACGATGACTAGGTCTATATTTGGCTTAAGAGACCACACGCCTGGCAGAGACCTGCATGGCCTAATATTAGCATATAAGTTAAACATCTTTCTAATAGTAACTGCCACGCTTGGAGGCGCCCCAGGCTCCTCCGGGGTGGTCATCGGCCCTTTTAGGCAAGCATGAGTCTCCTTAAGAATCTCTATCGTATTTTGTGGCAGATTGGTTCCATACTTTTCAATGCAGTTGTATCCAGCCTCACCATAAATAAACTCTAAATTCAAATCACCCATAACCCTTTGGATAGCCCTCAAAACATCAACCGCAACACCCACGACTTCAGGTCCTATGCCATCTCCAGGAAGGACTGCTATCCTATAAGTCCTCTGCAACCCTAAACACCCCCATACATAAAGATCTACTAGATGTATATTAGAATAAATGTTCTGTTAAGAGGCGTGCGTCATAATGGTAGAAGTTTTCAGACGTTAAGAAGAAATATAAGTTTTATTCTCCCTTTTGCTTAATATGGATGAAGCGTGTATCACTAGGGGTCCTAAATGGATCTTGAAGAGCGGATGAGATTAGTAGCCCGAAATGCCGAGGAAGTAGTTACCTTTAATGAGCTACGAACCCTTTTAGAGACGGAATCTAGGCCAAAAGCTTATTGGGGCTTCGAGTGCTCAGGTTTAATGCATATCGGTATGGGGCTTGTCTGTGGGTCAAAAATTAAGGATATTGCTAGAGCTGGCTTCGACTTCATAATATTTTTAGCTGACTGGCACAGCTGGATAAATAATAAGCTTGGCGGCAACATGGAGAATATACGCATATGCGGCGAATATTTTAAGCAGTGTTTTGAAGCTCTTGGAGTAACGTCTGCAGGAAATGTAAATTTTGTATGGGCATCGGATATAGTGGGGGACAAAGAATATTGGGAGAAGGTTATTAGGATAGCAAAAAGCGCTTCTCTCCTGAGAGTTAGAAGGGCACTTACCATAATGGGGCGCGAGCTTGACGCCTCAGATATAGAGACAGCGTGGATATTTTATCCATGCATGCAGGCAGCAGACATATTTCACCTAAAACTTGACATGGCTTGTGGGGGCATAGATCAGAGAAAAGCGCATATGCTTGCAAGGGATGCTGCTGAGAAAATGGGCTGGAAGAAACCAGTGTGTATTCATACGCCATTATTATCTGGTCTTAAGCCGCACGCTCCAACAGAGCGGGAGGGAAAAAGACTCGATGAAGATGCTAAGCTCAGCCGTAAGATAGGTATTAAAATGTCTAAGAGTAATCCAGAGAATTGCATCTTTATCCACGACTCGCCGGAAGACATCAGGATGAAGATTAGAGCCGCATACTGCCCACCTAAACAGGAGGAGGATAACCCGATACTTGAGCATGCAAAATATATAGTTTTCCCGGAGATGGGCTATATGGAGATTCAGAGACCATCTAAGTATGGTGGCCCAGTAACATTCGAGAGATACGAAGATCTCAGGGACGCATATCTCCGTGGCGAAATACACCCATTAGACTTAAAGAATAGTGTGGCAGAGGCCCTAATCAAGATCCTTGAGCCTGTAAGAGAATACTTTAAGCAGAAGCCAAAGCTACTAAATGAAATGTTTAGATTAGAGGCTGCTCTAAAAAAGATGGAGTGATGCGTAACCTCTGTTGCTTTAAAGCTGTTCTTGAGAAATATCATGATTACGCGGATATGGTCATGGAACCTCTCATCATATTCTGGATTACTCATGCGATAGCAGCGTTGCTTAATGCTAATGCTTTTTAAGCTCCACTTGTAAGGTTACGTTTTCCTTGGAAGACCGCCAATTATAATAAGAGTTTTTTACATATAATTTAAATGGGGGATTTATTTGCCCTCCCAAGGAAATATATTTGTTAAAGATTTTATCTCAGAGTGTATCGTTGTTGAGCCCTCCATGCCCGTCTCAAAGGTTATTGGCTTAATGAAGAAAGAGAATGCTTATGAAGTCTTCTCATGGGTTGGTAGCAGGGTTGGGACGGCTATTATAAGAGATATCTTAAGGGCTAAGAATCCCACTGACATGAAGATTGAAAACCTCTTAATTTTTGTTCCTAAACTCTCGCTCAGCACGAGACTTTTTGAGGCTACACGTATAATGGAAGAATATAGATTAAGGTCCCTCCCTATAATTCAGGATAACACAATAATCGGCAAAATTGATGCTAAGGCCATAGTTAGTAAGATTAAGGATAGTGCTTTAGGAAATGTTAAAGTCTCAAGGATTATGACCTCCTCGCTAGTGACGATTACCCTAGGGGAGAAGGTTTCAAAGGCAAGAGAGATAATGCTCAGAAGGAAAATAGACCATTTGCCAGTTGAGAAGGATAGGAAAATCCGGGGCATATTGACCTCAGAGCACATAGTCTTCAATCTAATAACTGATTATAGCAGTAATAAATATGCTGCTGGGGTGCCAGACACATTTAAACTACTAGACTTTCCGGTAGAAGCCATAATGGAGTCACATCCACTTGAATGTGAGCCGCATGAATCGATAAGGGAAGCTGCTGAAAGAATGCTTGATGAGGGCCGTTCATACTCTCTGGTAACTCTCGGAGAGGAACTGCATGGCATAATAACTTATAGAGATTTCATAAAACTGATATCAAGTAGGGAGGAGACTAACATTCCAGCCTATATTATTGGTTTGCCAGACGACCCATTTGAGGCAGAGGCGGCGAAAGCGAAATTCATTAGGCTGGTCAGCAGCTTAAGTAAGTTTCTACCGCAAATAATTGAGGCTAGAAGCATAATTAAAACTGGGTCTTTAGGCGGTCAGAGGAGACGCTATGAGGTGAGTGTGAGTATAAGGACGGCTAGGGAGAACTTCAGATACACTACTGAGGGCTGGGACCTCCCGATGCTGTATGACGAGATGGTAGCCGCGATTAAAAGAATGGCTACCTCAAGAAAGAGGGAAACCAGGAGAAGTAGAGCACGCCCATCCATTGAGGGCGAGTAGTGCCCTTATGTCCTTCAAGATCTTCCATATTGACCCAGATTTAGGTATAGGCCTACCATTAAGGAAATACTTACATGCCCCACATTCATCATAGCCAATGTCCCATTGCTGTAGAACTCCTGCTCACGCTAGTCTTAAATTTATCTTACCTCCTTCACGGATACCTCTACACATTTTTGCTAGCCGCATTACTTGGTTTCTTCCTTGAGTTCTTTATGCCAGGGACTATTTTTATATCTTTCCGGATTCGCCATTATATGATGACATAAGGCCGCTCTTCCCATACCACTGAACTTACTATATAGCCCAAATCTAATGGTGGAAGTATACAGCTTCCGCATTTATACGGGCTTCTTCATGATAGTATATTATCTCTGGTTAGCGGGATCCGAGCTCCGCAGAGAATGGAATGGTCTTATGGGAAGACCTTGATTTACACCTTTTGTTTAAGTATGCTTACAACTTTCCTCCATTTCACTTTCCAGTTTTTGATGGACTGCAAAGGCCAGCGCAATCAAGGCCGAAGCTGCCGCCAGATCAGTGGCTATTGTTACCCCTGGGCATAGATCTACCACAAGGTTTGCGAAGCGATAGACCCCCAAAGGTATTCCTTCCCTAGAACCTATAAGGAGACTCGTTCTCCTATTCTTAATCACTAGATCTGCAAGTTTTCCAGAAACCGAGCTAACGGGTTCACCCTCAGGCTCAAAAACAACTATTGGTTCACCAGCTCTCTCCCTAACGAACTCGTAAAGATTTTGGACGTAGACCTCGGTTTTGTGGGGCTTATGCGCGTAGCTCTTAGTCTGGATCTGGTATCTAGACTCGATCCCTTCAAAGACCCCTTTAAGAAAAGCGGATAATTCATCCGCTTTAACGGCCCCTATTGGCGCTATAACAAGCTCGCCAACCTCGAATGTCTGGACTTCACGGCCAATTCTTACGCCCATTTCATGAGAAGTCTCCAAACCACCCAGATACGGCATTTGAGCAAGCGTAACCTTCCTGAAATATTCCCTAACCTGAAACTTTCCAGGCCTCATCTTTTTGGGGAACTCGCTTCCATCGACGACGCCTAGATATGCGTGTGGGCCAATGATCTCCACGAAGACAACTTTATCTGGGAAATCGAGGTTAACTTGACAGTGCGAGGAATCTTTTATTACTGCCCCGACCCTAACATTGACATCTAGACTTGTAAATTCGTGGCGCCCCCTTCTAACAGTGCTTACCGCAAAGGATTTTGCTCCAACAAGTTCTCCAGCAATATTCTTAGCGGCATCAGTTATGGCATTAATCTCAGCTGGCGCATAGTGCTTTATTGGCAGAACCCTCTCGACCTCAGGAACCTTCAACTTAATCTCTTTGGCTAAATCCTCAGCTGGAACATTAGCACTAACCAAGATGAGACCAGAAAAATTCAGCGGCTTCGCTAGGACTTCAATTTCCGGAAAGGTCTCTTTTAAGATTTGTGCTACAACATTTTCGTAGTTCCTCAAAGTTTTAATTATAATTGAGAACCTACTGAAATCAACGTTGATCATTTTTCATCGTAAACCTTATTACACAATAAAATTATCCTTTTCCTTAAGTAAATTCTTTATAAAGTTTTAAGCTTGCCAGTAAGGATTTTATATGTGAATGACTGAATTTAGTTAAATATTTCTTTCTGTTTTCTTTTGATAATTTTGACGTAGCGGAAGTGAGTCTAGAATGGAGGATAAGACGAGGAATCTTGAGACTGGGCTCTTATCGGAGGAAGATCTCTTTCTCTTCACGGACTATTACGAGTTGACCTCTGGGAAGTGCAATTTCGATCATAGCGTAAATAATATAATAACTGAAACATATTTTTTCAGGGAAATTCCAAAACATTTAGGCTCATATATCATCGCCGCAGGGTTAGAGCAGTTCATTGCATACATCCAAGTTCTCAATAGGGGTTTAAGCAAGAAGCATCGTGAGTGGCTTGAGAAGGCAGCTGGCAGAGACTTAAGTAAAGAGTTTCTTGATTACCTAGAAAACTTTAGGTTTAGGGGAGACATCTATGCCGTTCCGGAGGGAACACCGGTATTCCCAAATGAGCCCGTAATAAACATCACAGGCCCATCTATAGATGTGCAGCTACTTGAGACATATTTACTTAATGTTATAAACTTTGAGAGCCTTGTTGCCACAAAAGCTTCTAGAATAGTATATGCGGCCAAGGGTAGAAACGTATTTTACTCGCCCAAAACAGTTGTTGATTTCGGCGCTAGAAGGGCTCACGGGAGAGATGCAGCAGTCCTTGCCGCTAGAGCCGCTTATATAGGCGGATTTGATGGAACATCACTTGTCATAGCCGCCATGAAATGGGGCATACCATTCGTTGGAACTATACCACATAAATTTATTGAGGAGCGGTATAGGGAGAACAAATCATTTAGGGAGACTGAACTACAGGCGTTCATGGAGTATGCAGAAAGTTTTCCACACAATACTGTCCTCTTAGTAGACACTTATGATACTGTTGAGGGCATTAAAAATGCCATAAAGGTTGGTTTAGAGTTAAAAAAGAGGGGCTATAAGCTCGCTGGGATAAGGCTTGATAGTGGGGATCCTGTCGAGCTGAGTAAGATAGCACGTAAAATGTTCGATGAAGCAGGGTTAACAGATACAAAGATATTTGCAAGTGACCGCTTAGATGAGTTCATTATAGAGCACGCTTTATCCCAGGGTGCACCAATAAATGGTTTTGGTGTTGGAACGAAGCTCGTCACCGGCGCAAACTACAACTCGCTGACAAAAGAGGGTGGAGTATCAGCTTTGGATGGAATATTTAAGCTTGCCGAGACCAGTGATGAAAATGGGAGGATGATTCCAACGACAAAGTTCACTAGCAGTTTAGGTAAGGCTACATTGCCTGGAAGGAAGCAGGTCTGGAGGAGAATAGAGAATGGACAGTTTGTTGAGGACATTATAACGTTGTGGGATGAAGAGGTTGAGGGCGCTAAGCCACTCCTAGTGCCAATAATAATTAAGGGCGAGATAGTCTACGACTTTCCAAGCCTGGAAGAGATAAGAAGGTACTGCGCCGAGCAATTAGCGGCTCTGCCTGAAAAATATAGGCGGATAAGGAATAGTGAGATTTATCCTGTGAGGATAAGTGAAAAGTTGAGAAGACTTATGGACGAGATGTTCGAGAGATTTAGAAGGGAATACTCCTCCACTCCTTAGCTCTCAATATTCTTTGGTTCTTCTCTCCAAGAATATTTGTGGAGGCTTCTTAACCTCCCTACCTAGCCTTTTGAGCATACTGATCGTTTCTGGATACCTTGAAAAGTCTGCGTATGGTAGAAATTGTGATTTAAGAAATTCTGCCTGGAAATCTGGTTCTGCGCTGAGTTCGACATATTTAACTATCCTGCGGAGTTCCTCAGCCTTCTTTCTCATAGATTTAGAGATCAAACAAATTCTTGCACCTGTTCCAGCGGCGTTCCCCACGACATGAATCTTATTTAAAGGGATCTCTGGATACATACCTATGATCCTCGCACTTTCAGGGTTAATGTATGTGCCGAACGCACCTGCTAGGAAAAGCATGCTTATGTCTGATTCCTTGATATTCATCTTCTCCATAAGTATCACGCATCCAGCATGTATTGCAGCCTTAGCCAACTGGATCTCCCTAATGTCTCTCTGCGTGATTACGATATCTTTGCCGGTAGTGGTCTCGTTGCTCCACGCTATCACAAACTCAACCTCATTCTCTAAAGATCTCAGTCTAGGAGATTTAATCTCCTTATTGAATGTCCCATACGTATCGACTATTCCAGCTTTAAGCATCTCTGCAATAGCATCAATGATCGCTGAACCACAAATTCCGCGGGGTCTAACACCATCTATAGTTTTATATTCTACTTTCAGGGTTTCAGGGTTTATCTTGATCTTCTCAATCGCTCCGCTCACAGCCCTCATACCATGCTTTATATGCATGCCCTCGAATGCTGGTCCAGAGGCGCATGAGGCGGCTAGCAACATATCCCTATTTCCTAAGATAACTTCAGTATTCGTCCCTATATCAATAGCCATGCATATATCATCTCTTTCGTGTAGGTTGGTTGCGAGTATAACGGCAACGGCATCAGCCCCAACAAAACCACCTATTACTGGTAGAACATGAACGTTGCCGTCTGGATTAATTTCAATGTTTATATCCCGCGCCTTAACATTTATGCTATCCCTTACAACGGGTGTATATGGCGCTAAACCTAAATACTTTGGGTTTATTCTGAGGAACATATGGTGCATTGCTGTGTTGCCTACTACTGTCATCTCATATATCTCGCTTGCTTTTACGTCAGTTTTATCCATCAGATTCCTTAAGATCTTATTAATGCCGTTGATGACAGCTGTATGAAGATCCCCTAGCTCTTTGTCGCCTTTTGAGGCATAAGATATTCTCGATATTACGTCCTCACCATAAATCACTTGCGGGTTTACCATGGAGTCTACTGCTAGAACAGCCCCATTGTTGAGATCGAGCAAGTATCCAGCGATTTTGGTTGTGCCTATATCAAAGGCGCATCCAAAAAGCTTTCTAGTTGTATCACCCGGCTCAACACTAATTATATATCTGTCGTCCCATGTGACTATGGTAACCTTCCAGCTGGCATCCCTCAAAATTAATGGGAGATTTCGAAGGACAAACGGCTCAATTGACAAGTCTTTTAGGCGATAATTTTCTCGCAGTGCATCCAGCAGCCTCTCAACATCCGACCTAAGATCAGAGAGACTTGGCTTAGGTATCTCAACAAAATATTTTCTGACGCATGGCTCGAGCCTAGCAGGGGTCTCTACTCCTTCCACCAGTAACCTCTGTCTACCCGTGCGGCTTTCTTCCGGAACCATGATAAGCAGATTACCTTTTACGGATACTTGGCACGCAAGCCTATAACCCATAGAGACATCGCTCTCAGATAAGAAACTACGCTCAGCATCAGTTAGCGGATCTAAAGCTTCCCTTCCAGCCTCAATTAATACCCGGCACTTCCCACATCTGCCAAACCCACCGCAAACAGCAGTTATATCTATGCCTGCAGCCTTTGCAGCTTCCAGAAGATTTGTTTTGGGAGAACATTTTATGCGCTTCCCCTCTGGCTGAAAAATAACCTCAAATTTTACTTCTTCGCTCTCTATCTTATTAGTCTTCACGGAATCCTTCCCCCAATATAATGTGTTTCTAATATTTCTGGAAGCATTGCTATTAAAAATCAAGACAGATTTTTAGAGGTTGGAGAACTATGCTTTAAAAAAGAGCCAGCTATTCTCTTGCTTCTTGAACTTTATTAGGCAGTATCGACCTCTAAGCTTTTCCCCATGTATATATACTATTATCTTTTCATCAGTCCACTCTTCTATGTCAAATGTCCCCTTATCCCATATTTCAACTGTTCCAGCACCATACTCTCCTTCGGGAATAACTCCCTCGAAATCTGCATACTCTATTGGGTGATCTTCCGTTTGAATGGCTAGGCGCTTGATGCCCCTAGAGGTCGGCGGCTCTTTAGGTATAGCCCAGCTCTTTAATACTCCATCCTTCTCAAGTCTAAGATCATAATGCAGATGACTTGCAGCATGCTTCTGAATAACATATATTCTTCCATCACCACGGTTTCTCTCCCCAGCCTGGGCGACACCAACTGGCTCCGGAGTCCTACTAAAATCTCTCTTCCTCAAATACTCGTCCAGCGACATTGAAACACCTATAGTAGTCTTTAACAATGGTTACAGATAAATAATTGACTTAATCTATTATTTTTGGGATGATGTGTGGTGACGGCGAGGAGCCTATCTAATGATGATGGGCGATGAAACTCCAGAACTAACCTCCGCTGACCAAAACATCTATGGATAGTCTCTCCTAAATGAAAGGATATATCCATTGATTACTCATTATAGGTTTGGAGGGGCGCTAATGGTGATGGAAGATTTTAATCTGCTAGTCTCTACCTCTAAGGGTAATGAGAATAATGCTTGCTCCGAAATATGGTTTCTTTTAGGGGAGCTTGGTGATAGAGAGGCATTAGTGGATAAGACTGAAGTTGCTGGACTAGTTGTAGCCAAAACTAAGCTAGATCCATTTAAGGTTATAGAAGGCTTGAGGGAAATTTTGAGGGAAAGGCCCTGGGAGTTCCGTTACGTTCTAAAAGTTGTCCCAATAGAGGTTGTTGTAAGAACTAGGATAGACGAGATCAAAAGGGCTGCTGCAAGCCTACACCACAAAATTCAGGAGAATGAGACATTCCGTGTAACTGTCGAAAAGAGACATACAGAGATCTCGAGCAGAGAAATAATAGAGGCGGCTGTAGAAAATCTAAACAGGAGAGTGGACCTAAACAATCCAGACAAGATAATCTTGGTAGAAGTATTGGGAAGGCTTACTGGAATATCTGTTATAAAGCCATCAGATATACTCTCAGTTGTGAAGGAAAAATCCAGGTAAACCCTACTTTAACGCTGTGTGACTAGTATTGCAGCCCTCTCAATGAGAACATTTCTTATGGCATCCTTCAGCGAACCTCTCATGAAGGCCTCTAGCTCTAAGGGCGAAATTTTAAATGTGCCGATTATACGCTGGATTTTCTCGTCAGTCATCTCGATCACGCTTTGATCCACCTCCCACCCTAAAGCGTTTTTTATCGAATTTAATGCTAATATGGCTTTATCACGTGTCTCAGCAACTATTAAGAGAACAATGTTTTGGGTTGTCTCCTTAACTCCTAAAAGATCAATAGCCTTCCTAATCTGGTCTTGTCCAGAGGCAAATAACAAGATTTCTATTGGCAAGCTCCTTGATATATTGTAGCCAGCCTTAAAAGACTTGACCGCGTTTAGGACTGCGAAAAACAAGTGTTCAAAGCCGGCCACGTAATCCGCATCTAGAATTTGGACATGAGAGTCCTTGGAATTGGCCCTAATTATATTGAGGATCTCATTTATATCATTAATCTTAACATTTCTGAAGCCTTCAACAACAAGATACTTGTCTAAAACCTCGGTCTCAATCATTTTGTTTCCTCCAGAACTTCTGCTATAAATCTTTCCAGTAAACGCTTGTCCATTCCACCCTCAATCAATTTCTTCTTAACCTCGTCGATAGATGTTCCATTACGCCTGCACCTCTCAATAAGATTCCTAACAGTCTCCTTCCTCTCCCACGGAAAGACGATCCAGCGCCTTGTGACCTTCACGTAATAGTCAGGGGTGATTATGCTCCAAGGTTTATAATAAATTGTTGCAATCTTGACCTTCTCAGCACCGCTCTCGGAAACATGGTCTCTCACAACCTTTAAACTTCTCCCGGTATCCGCAACGTCATCCATAATGAGCACAGCTTTACCCTTAACTTGAATGGAAAGGGGCTGAGTTATGACTGGTTCACTTCGGGTTTCATATATGCCCCGATAAAATTCGACACGAACATTAGCTAACTCGACATTCCCAAGGAGATCTGACATAACTCTCGCTGGGGGCCAGCCTCCGCGTGAAACACCAACAATAATATTTGGGCTAAATAAGTCCCTCCTTATCATACTAGCTAAAGTCAACAGCATTTCATAGATATCATCCCATGAAGGGACCTCAAACTCGATTTCTAAGCTCATTAACCTCACCAGAATATAATTAGAGATTGAGAGGAATTTTTCTTTTAAATATCTCGGCTTATCAATTAGAATTACCGTCAATATTAATCGTTTAACGATGGTTTATGTTAATTCTAGGAGCGCTCTTAACCTCTTAACTATGTTCGGATGTGTTGAGAATAACTCAACTACATGATCCGCTAGAGTCAATTTTCTCTCAAGATACTTTGCTAGGAGAGCGCTTTCATCTTTTGTGAAGCCATATCTTGAAAGATCGTTTAAGTCATTAACGGCGCTATCTGGGTCTGCTATGAAGAGAGCTTTAAAGGAGTTTAGACTTCCTAGATTAGTGTAACGCGTGCGCACCCTTACCGTGGACTCAACTATCTTCACTAGACCCATGGAGAGTCTTCTTGCGCCATTAGGCACAACTGAGGCGCTATGCCTATCCGCATAATACTCCCTTAATCTGCTGAGGTATAAGGTGAAGAGCGTTAGAATCCAGTATACCGCAATACTTAGAAGGCCGATTAGTATGAGGAGCCCTCCATTTCCTCCTCTATCTCTTCTGCCACCATAGTATATTGATGACCACATCAGCGAGTAACCGATATAATAGAATATTGCTGGTAAGAGGGATACGAACATCATTACTTGGACATCCCGATGCTTCAAGTGTCCAACCTCGTGTCCTATAACCGCCTCAACCTCATCCATATTTAATGTATTAAGCAACCCTGTTGTCACGGCAACTCTATTACCGGTTAGTGGCGAGCCATATGCAAATGCATTCGGTATGGGTATATCCGCGATTCTTAGCTCCGGAGTTTTAATTCCGCTTTTAGCGCTAACCCTTTCAAGGATTTCATATAGATCGGGTCTCTCGCTTCTCGAAACTTTTCTGGTTCTGTATATTGCATCGATTATATGCGGGGCTATAAGCCATTGGAGGATATTTATTAGAACCACGAAGACTCCTATAGTTATGAGGCTGGCCCCGAGAAAAGAGAGTATAACCGCTATGACGAGCGTGGATATTCCTATTATTATGGCTAACGTTGCAAGCATTGCAAGCCTTAACTTTAATGCGCTAGCCAACACTCCCACCGAATTATAAAAAGGACTTGAGGGTTATATATCCTTTTACTCTATGACGCTCTAAATCGATTTACTATGCCTTTATCAATAATCTTTGTCTCGGCTTCTAAATCAATTCTCAAGGAATCCATTAATTCCTTAGCTTTTTCATAGACAATTTCTCTTAATCTTTCGGATATATAGCCCAGTTGCACGAACCTATCTAAATTCTCAAAATCAATCTTCTGCGTTCTCCCATCCGGCCACATGCAGATATCTGCTTCAAGATCCACATACCTTATCTTCGCTGGATAAAGTTCTATTGGTGTGCTTATATTCACATAAGTACCTTTATACTCGCCATCTCTAGAGAAATACGATGTCCGTATGAACCAGTCGCCTACCTTAAGGGTTGTAACGGCGTAGTCGCCCGGCTCCTTTGGGACATTAAGTCCATCATAAACTCCCCGGGAAGAAAAGACTCTTACAAGCTTCATATGATTCTCAGTCTCATTAAACTCAACTATACGCGCTTCACCAAGATTAAGGATCCTGCCATCAATCTTCACATGTTCTACACTTATTCTCGAAGACTCGTAAGGGTATTCACGCAGTAAGCACTCCTTAAAAATTTCCTCAGCCTCCCTAAGCGGGTAGCCATTTTCAATGAGCTTCTCAGCCATCTCGAGCATGCTAGCGATCTTCCCTCCGCAAGCTTTATAGTAGTGGTGCCCATTTAGAGTCGGTACAACCGCTCCTCTAATTTCATCCAATTTTTTCTTTGAGAGAAATGGAAATTCTACGTCAATGCGTATTCTCATGTCCGGCGATACAGTTTCTATATCCCTTATCACCTCGCATAAATTCTCGTTTAATCCTCTCTGCATATTTTCTCTATTAGATAATTGTAGACCTGAGAAAATAGATATCTGACGCCTAACTATTACGTCATCAAGTAAGTCTAGCAATATAGATGCAATTCTGTTGACAGCTGCGGCTTTACCAACAATGTTGACGCCCTGCTTATCGAGTCTATCAAATATTTCGGCGTCTGGTTGTTGTTCCTCTCCTATAGTTTCTGGTAGATTGAATCTCTCTTTTATTGTCTTTGATGGTTGAACTATCTTGAAGCCATTATCGAGGAGAATTTTCGTTAACGCTGTAGTATAAATCCCCCTAACTTTCGCTCTAAAAACCTCGCCAGTCAATTTAAGATCCCTTCTTCTCAACCCTATAAAGACCATTTATCTTCCTAACATCAAACTTAACGCCAAGTATTTCCTCAGCAAGCCATATGTTTGATTCAAGGTGATCGGAGAGCATGCGGGTTAAATACACCGACTCACCCCTAGCCAGAGAAACATATGGAACTAGTATGTCAGCCATATGCACGTCGACCGTCGCCTTAGCATCAATCTCCTCAATAAGTCTCCTTGCAGCCTCCTGGGCAACTGCCTCGCTTGTCTTTCCAATCTCACCTATTGAGTCACTCCCTAAAAGCGCGCCTCCACTAGTTTCGGCCCAGAGGACGAGTGAGCTACCCTTTTGTAGTGGGTTTGAGAAATCGTTTACTATGCGAATTCTCGGGTCTAAACCCCTAGCCCTCAGAATTCTTTCTGACTCCCTAGCCTGTCTCTCAGCAACTTTTCTATCCGCTAGAAATGTGCAGACTGAGACGCCCTCAACAGATCTTATTTCACCAAACTCTTCAAGTCTTATGGGTTTAAGATCTTTTGAAGGCTGAACCCTTAATATAACCTCGCCCATACCCCTCGGATAATACCCATACTTCTTAACATCAATTTCAGCCCTTAACCCCATCCTTTCAAGAATTCTCAAAAAGACATTTATCAAATAATTTATAGTTGGAGAATTCTTGACGTCAGTCCCGCCCTTAGAAATCTTTAATATAACTGGCTTCTTGGCAAACGCGCATATTGGCAGAACAGTCATTATTAGCATTGGTATGCTCCCAGCCGTCCCTATCTCAGCATATATCTCTCCACCGCTTATCTCTTTAGGCTCAAACCAGAGCTCCTGAGAGCCAACATACGCCCCCTTAACCTCAGCGTTACAAAGCTTGGCGGCAGTAAGAACCGACTCAAGATGCTGAGGTCTTAAGCCAGGTTCACTCCGCTTTTTCCTAATGTTATAAATATAGAGAGGTTCCCCTAAGATGCTGGCGAAGGCTACCGCAAGTCGTAGGATAGTCCCGCTACCACTCTTCTGCCCACCATCAATCTTAAGCATCTTAGAAGACCTTCCCTCAGAGAAATATAATGATATCTCAAAATAGATTTATTGACGTACTAAGATAAATTTAACCTTTAGATCTTTTAGCCGTGATGGATTGCGCCATGAATCAGGCATTGAGTCATCATAAATGCCAATGACACTTATGTCTGGACGCGCGGGCAATTTATTTAGCATCCGACTCAGAGATTTTACCCGATATCTTCAATAATAAATAAGTAGTATGAAAGTAATCAGCTAAAGAAAAGGATTTTATTTAAAGTACTAAGATGTTCAAGAAGTATCTTTTCATATAATTCTCTTCATCATCATTTAAATATAGAACGTTTCGCCCGGCTCTCTTCTAGCTCTTTCTTCGGCTTCTCTCCTCGCTTCTAAGCTCATGCTGCTCTTTCTGGCGCCCTGTTTTGTAACTTCAATATCATACTTTATGAATTCTTGGACAAACTCTGCTAGTCTTTTATTCATCTCGGCTAGCTCGTCTTTAGTGAAGGCAACCATTATGTCTGGGTTATTTACCCAGTTCATCCATCCAAGTAGGCTCCTATGAAGCGCCATTAGGATGAAACGCATTGACTGAACCAATTCAAGTCTATCCATATCTTTCCTTTCGCACATCTTTTTTATTTGCTCAAGGGCCCTTTCAGATGCTTGTATCCACCCCTCACTCAATATATCCCACCCCATTAACTCACAAACCTACCATTTTTGCCGACAAGCAATAAAAGTGAATTAACATTAATATCTCTTTTGGTGGTGAAGAGAAACGCTTTAATTACCCATGCTAATATCTAATTCTGAAGTCCTTGAACTCTCCTGTTGGGCTCTCCCATATAATCTCTACATTTTCAACCTTAGCTCCCGGCGGCCCTATCCGACAGAAATTTATCATTGCTTCAACTGCCTCTTTATCGCCCTCGAAAACGGCTTCTACTCGTCCATCTGGCAAATTTCGAACCCATCCAGTCACGTTATTTCGTATAGCCCTTAATTTGGTTTCATGTCTAAAGAAGACCCCTTGAACTCTACCACTCACAAAGACATGAGCTCTAACCTTCAATTAGCCGGCCCCCGGGAGAGCATTATGAAATCCAGTTCTCTTGGCTAAATCTCTTTAAACTTTATTGTTTGGCTGGATAGATCTACCTCATATACACGATTAACATCAAAGTCTACACCGAGCTCCTCATATTCTCGTTCCGTTAAGAATAAAATTATTTTTGGCATGGTTATCTGTGACTGTATATTAAATAATGGTATCTGCTGCTGCAATACTCTAAGCATGTCTTGAACAACTCTAGCCTCCTCGCTCTCCGGCCTAATAATAAATTTTGGGCTAGCTTCTTCTTGAACAAGCTCTATACGCTTACCAAGATTTCCATCTAAGTCCCTATATGACTCTATCCTATGAACTCTAACCCTCATAATATACACCAGCTATAATATTATCTAAACTATTATAAGGAATTTATTCCATCTCGATTGTTGCTGGTGGTTTAGGTGTCACATCATAATATACTCTAGAGACATCGGGGCAGTCGGTGAGGATCCGTTCAGCACATTTAATTAGGCAATCCCATGGTATCTCTGCAACACTGGCGGTTAAAAAGTCCTCCGTTCTAATCGCCCTAATCGCTATCGAGTAAGATTTTTTAGCGCTGAGACCGCGAACCGAGTATAAAACCCTTGTAATTGTCGGATTAAGAGTAATAATATTCTTCTGCATTTCCAGAAGCTTGCTCAGCGGCGGTGCAGGTGTTTCCTCATAGAGAGAGCTGATTGCAACGATGTTGCCATATACACGCCTATTATTCTTAATCCCAGTAGCCTTATCGCTAAAGATCTTAACCGAAATGCTTTCAGGCTCAATGCCAAGAGAGGTGGCTGCGGCATCTCTAATTTTTTTAATGTTTGGATTTGACCTAAACCTATTATCCATTATGACCGCGAAATACTGGCTTGGCTTATAGCTCGCCAGATATTCTTCAACAATCGCCGTTGCCTTCTTTAAGGTCATAAGTTTATCTGGCCTAACCTCACCAACAGCCCTAACAGAGAGGCCGGGGCCTGGGAAGGGTTGGCGTTCACTTATTTCGGGTGGAATTTTTAGGTAACGAGCAACCTCTCTAACCTGCCACTTTAATAGGCTTGCGAGTGGCTCGATAACTTTAAAGCCATATAGCTCACGTGGGTTTATGCCGATCTGCTCTAGAACATTATGCTGCGTCTTTATCCCACCCCTAGTTTCGATTATGTCGGCAAGGATTGTTCCCTGCACAAGATACTCGCATCCCTCCCTTTTCGCTATCTCGCTTAGAACCTCATAGAAGGTTGCCCTAAAAACTCTGCGTTTTTCCTCGGCATCTCTAATGCCAGCAAGCGCATTTAAGAAACGTTCTTGAACCTGCTCGATCTTTACTGGGAGATTAAGTGGTGGCTTTGAGAGGATTTCGGTAACTCTCTCTGGCTCACTAAGTCTCATGAAACCATCATCAAGAAAAACACAGATGAGATTATCCCCTATAGCCATATGAGTTAGCACTGCGCAGGTTGAACTATCAACGCCACCAGAGATGGCAACCAATGCCCTGCTATTACCAACAACTAACTTAATTTCCTCAACCTGCCTCTCAACAAAAGTTTTAGGATCAAAATCCTCTGGCATTTTTTCACCGCATTGCTCAATAGTATTGGTGGCTATTATAAAAATGTTTCGAGAGTTAGGTAGCATAACCCTGAGGAGCGGCTATATATTTTTATATACTTTGATAAATATTATATAAAAAAGTATATCTATTGGATTAGCTAAATATTCAACTCAACAATCAATGGAAGTAATTTAATGGAGGAATCTGTTAAAGTTCGGGTTTCTGGAGTTGCGCAGGTTGATACACCTTTTGGCCCAACTCCGATTCTCCTCTTGGAGGACGATAGGGAGAGAGTTTTAGTTATAGCTGTTGGTGGGGCGGAGGCTTCGTCGATAGCTATCGCTTTAAGCGGTGAGCATCTGCCGGTACCAAATACGCATGATTTCATGAAGAGTGTGCTTGATGAAATGAGCGTTAGAGTTAAAAGGGGCGAAATCTACGAGCTTCAATCAAATAGATTCTTGGCGAGGATTGTTCTTGAGAGCGGGAGCGGTGAAAGTATCGTTGAGGGCAGACCAAGTGATGTCATAGCACTCGCTGTTAGGGCTGGCGCAGACATATATGTCTCGGAGGATATTATGCAGAAGGCTTCTATAGAAAAATCTGCATTATTTGAAGAGAGGAAAGAAGAGGAAGGCGGAGAATAAACTAAGGATTATCGACAAGACCCACACCCAAGCATATTACTAATAAAAACATATGTATCAAAAATATGCCAAAAGATCTGGCTTTTTGCTAGGGTATTGTAAAAT
>JAGTQD010000108.1 GCA_018396405.1 Candidatus Bathyarchaeota archaeon | reverse complement strand
TTTCAATTCTCTTTATGAGATTCCGAGGGTTTTTCTCGCCCCGTTTTCCTTTTTAGGCTGTTTTTGTATTTAAGGTTTGCGGTATTACTTCGGTGGTATTTGATTTGTATTTAGGGTATGTGTTTCCACCGAAGCCCGGCGGAGAAATCATGGAGAACATAACTCCCCCGTCAAATTTAACATAATACTTTGTATATTTTTTAGAGATAATTGTAGTATAGTGTGAGGTTTGTTCTTTTTTGATAGGCTTGATTTGGATGGCGTTTTAGGCTTCTACGTAAAGATCTTGAGGTTAAGGGTGTTAGTGATGATCTTAGGGGTTAGCATTTTGATTCCCCTCCTATTGAGCCTCTTTCCCGGTCTGTCTTTTTTGGCGTTAGTGAGCATGCGATGTGTTATTGCAAGACAATGCGGGGCATTTGCTTGAAGCGAGTTTAAATGTAAAGTCTCCGCCCACAATTAAAATGGCTAGGGACATTGCTCTTCACGCAGTTAACCGAGAATTTTCCCCCGTAGATAACAGGAGCGGTAGGAGAAGTTACAGTAGAACCTCATAAAAGTATGAGGAACAAAATGGTGATCTGGCTTATCTTCCTCCTTATGCCTAATCAGCATTAGCACATACAGTATTCCTCCTTACACCCAGCTCATCTAAGAGACTTTGAAGGCTATAAGGGCCCCAATCTCGCATCCGTATCGCTTACTGTTTTGTGATCTTACAGCATTATGCGATGAGCTTTTTATGGTATATTCTTGCCGCGACGCATAACGCTGCGGTGATTACCGCGAGCCAGAAGGGCCAATTTAAGCTTGTTGTTATCGGAACTCTGACAATCGCGCCCCGCGTTGGGTCAGATATATTCACTAAGACCGTTCCATTAATTGGAATATTAATGTTGAATACAAGGCTAAGGATTATGTGGAGGGCGATGATTCCTATAAGGAAAGAGATCACCGCGTAAAGCGGCTTCTTATATGCAAAGCATAGAAGCCTCTTCGAGTAGGCTTTAGAGGGATTTAAAGAGTATGTGATTAGGATTATGCCGCCGATAAGTAGTATGAGGGAGCTTGAGAGGTTTAGGGCTAATATCAGCGGTATCATGAATGCTATTCCAAGGAAGCTGAGATTATGGCTGAACGGTGAAACATTAACCTTTAAGAAAACATCGCCTATTATAAGCTGCCACCATGGTGTATGCAGGGATAATGCTATAAGAATAACCGCGACAATGCCCCCCACTATTCCAAACCAGTTAATCGCTCTCATAATCATCCCCCACGAGAGGCGAAAGGAATACCTCTCAACGTTATAGTCTGGTTGCTCTGTATCACTATCCCCTCGATATCCACTGTGAAGTTCAATAGGTTAATGTCAATCTTGTCTTTCTCAGCATGTTGTTCCCTTATATGCTGCTCAGCATTTTCAGTCAACTGAAAAGTAACCACCAAGTAGGATCTTACATTTGGCTCAAGTATTACAGGACTGCTTAGGTAGGCGTGGCCTAATGGGTAGCCGTGCTCGAAACAGACAACATCAGCCTCAATGTTATTAACCTTCAAATCGATGTTTAATTTGTTTATGATGCTGAAGAATAAGTTAAGCGTATGCGTCTCTGAGAAATATGAAATATTAATGAGCTCTATTGTTTGTAGTGTTTCCCCTAAAGACCCCATAGTCTCATTCAATCTCTGTAGCTCTAATGGAATTATCACCTCAACAGGATTATCCACATGTATAAGAACCATGTTAGCTATGGGCCCAATAATGATCAGCAAGTTAATCACTGCCAAAATTACAGAAATTTTCTCCATTCTTCTCTCTAAACCCCGAGAAATATATTATTGAGTATTGTTCTTAATAACTTTTTCATTCAAGCATTAAGCATATGCGGTAACTATACCTATAAGTTTACATGCTGCAGAAGCCACGATCAAGGAGCACCACTAAACATCATTCCCTATCCTATTTGACGAAAACTAAAGGGGGAACGTAAACTCAATATCCCAAAAGGTGTTAAATAGCATCTGTTTGATACACCTCTTCCCCAAACACCAGCAGGAATAATGGTTTAGAGATTACTGGACAATTTTTACGATATATTTAATTTAAATTTAATATAGAAAAGATAATATATAAAAGTAAATAAAGTAATTATTGAGGAGAGTTATAAGAATGAATAGAGATTTTGAGGAGGCATTAGCGAATATAGAGACCTTCTGTAGGATTTTAGCCGATAAGATAAGTGGGTTAAACAGATCATATGAGAAACCGGAACCTATTGAGAAACTTCTAAGAAAAAAGGTTGTGGTTGAGGTTTATAAAGAAAATGTTGAGGGAATGGAGCCTTTAGTAGATCTTTTTGAGGATGAAAAAGAGATTAAAATATTAGCTTTAATGCAACCCCTCTTAGACAATGAGATAACGTTTGACACAAATGCTAATTCCACGGAGATAATGATAGGTAAATGTATTAAAATTAAGATTCCAGATAAAAATATTGATGCAAGTAAGATCCACGTAA
>JAGTQD010000107.1 GCA_018396405.1 Candidatus Bathyarchaeota archaeon | reverse complement strand
TCAACAGAAGTTGCCAGAGTCAACTGGGATAGCCTTGCAATAGGCGGAGCTCTCTCCGGAATAATAGTCACTATAGGCGAGAATATTTGCGGCATGGATCCGGAAGCGGTGATCACTAATGGAAAAGTTACTTATTCGGCGGAGCTCAAGAGGAGGGTTGAAGCATTTAAGAAGTTCTGGGATGGAAAGTATGGGGGTATAGCCGTTCAAACTAATGTTGAAGATCAACGTTTAGGGGTTGACGTCTACGCTATATCTAAGCTGGAAGTCGACATCATTGAGAGGAAATGGGGTCAGGGAGCAAAAGCGATAGGTGGAGAGGTTCGGATAAACAGTCTAGAAAGGGCCATTATGTTGAAGAAGAGAGGCTACATCGTTATACCGGATCCAGAGGACAAGAACGTTCAGGAAGCATTTAAGCAAGGCGTCTTCAGAACATTTGAGAGGCATAGTAGGGTCGGTATGCCAAAGGAGAAAGATTTTATTGAGGATGTTGAGTGGCTTAGGGAGCAGGGAGCTAAGAAGGTGAGCTTAAAGACCGGCAACTATGAGCCGGCAGTAGTCGCGTTTACAATGAAGGTTGCGTCTGAGGCGAAAGTAGACTACGTTGTCTTTGATGGAGCTGGCGGCGGAACCGGAATGAGCCCAGTTCCGATGATGAACGAGCAGGGGACGCCAACTGTTTATCTTGAGGTGCAGGTCTTAAAGTGCGCGGAAATTCTCAGAAAGAAGGGTATGCATGTGCCAGACATAATTATGGCCGGTGGCTTCATAGATGAGACCCAAATATTTAAGGCGATCGCGATGAGCAACTTTGGTAATGGACCATACGTTAAGGCAATTTTAATGGGTAGGGCGCCGCTAACAGCGGTTATGAAAGCATCATACTTTGCAGAGCTAGCCGAGAAGGGGCGGCTACCAAAGGATTTTGAGGAAACCTTTGGAAAAACGCCTGAAAAATTCTTTATTGCAGCACCCGACCTGAAAGTTATGCTCGGCGAAAGGTTTAAGGAGGTTCCTTGGGGTGCAGTCGGCCTATACACTTATATGGATAGAATTAAGGTTGGCTTACAGCAGCTGATGGCTGGAGCGAGAAAGTGGAAGCTAAGTTTACTTGACAGGAGCGATTTAATAGCGCTAACCGAGAGGGCGGCGAAGGTGACCGGCATACCATTACCAGAGGAGGAAGCCGATCAAGTACTGGAAGCTTTTCTCTCCTAAAGGGGTGGAAAACAATATTGCCTGTGAGATTCTGCCTCGAATGTAAGAACTTCGAGGATAGAATGGAGATAGATGGCAGCGTGGTTTGTGCGAAGAATCATAGGCCGGGTGTAAGCTGTCCAGACTTCCAAGATAAATTTGAGGGCTTGAGGAACACCGCCTCAAAGACAAGATTCTGTTTTGAATGTAAGAACTTCGAGGATAGAACTGACATCGATGGTAATGTTGTTTGTGCGAAGAATCATAAGCCAGGTGTAAGCTGCCCAGACTTCCAAGATAGAGTGATTGACATCTTCCACAACTATATTTACTGGAGCTATCTCTACAGCTCTGGTAGGACTGAAGAGGGGAAAGAATTTTTTGAGAGAAAATTCTCTAAAAGACTCTCGGCGCAAGACCTCGCCTACATAATTTTGGCAGAATACTTTGACCTTAGGCTAGACTACTTAGACTTCATAAGATGCTGGGGTATCGCTAAGAAAATCTATGAAGAAAAGATGCCAGATATAGCGAGCATCCTTAATGCGGCACTTGAGAGGTTCAGCCTTCATGAAGAGAGGACTGATCTCAGAAAAGCCTTTCTGGATATAGTCCTCTCCGGGAAAACGCCCGAAGAAGTTTCTAAAGGAATCCTTGCAGGCCTTTACAAACTATAGAACGTGGGTGAGAAGCATGAGGGAGAACGAAATAATTCTGAAGAAGGAATTAGCCCCAGAAACCTACCTTATAAAGGTTAGGGCGCCCCTGATTGCCAGAAAAGCCAAACCCGGGCAATTTGTAATCGTGAGGGCTAGTGAAGATTGTGAAAGAATTCCCCTAACTCTCATAGACTGGGATCCGATTGAAGGAACTATTACATTAGTCTTTAAGGTTGTTGGCGCATCAACGTTGGAGCTAGGAAAACTAAATACTGGAGACGTATTACATGATTTGGTAGGTCCGTTGGGAAAACCAGCTGAGATTAAGTTTTATGGAAAAGCATGCGTCATCGGTAGAGGCGTTGCCATTGCAGCAGCATATGAGAGGGCGAAGCATTTGAAGGAGGCAGGCAATAATGTGACTGCCATAATAAGTGCGAGGACATCCAGCCTTCTAATATATAAAGATGAGTTTAGAAAAGTGAGCGATAGGCTCTTCATCGTGACAGATGATGGTTCGGAAGGAACTAAAGGATATGCTGCAGATCTACTCAAGAATCTACTCTCTTCTGGTGAAAGGTTTGATGTAGTTTACGCCGTTGGGGCAGCGACTTTAATGAGAACAGTTTCAGAAGCTACGAAACCCTTTAAAATCAAGACAATCGTTAGCTTAAACTCTCTTATGATTGATGGAACCGGGATGTGTGGGTGCTGCCGCGTAACTATTGGGGGTAAG
>JAGTQD010000106.1 GCA_018396405.1 Candidatus Bathyarchaeota archaeon | reverse complement strand
TAACTCTTTAATATATCTGAGCAAAATGTTTGTTCAGTAAAGCTCATATCTATCGGAAAATTTTCTGCGGCTCTCTAGGAGAAATATTGGAGAAAAGCAGGTATTAATGGACATGGTGACTAAAATTGCGTGAAACCGTCAAATCCTATTTTTAACGGCAGATATTAAAATCAATATCATGTTTAATAATAATGCTGCTAAGGGTTTTCAAAAGCGAATATAAGCGTCAATATTAAAAATAGGAGCTAAAATAAAATAATAATATGGGAGCATATGCCCGGCGATGGTTCTTTTCCAATAGTTTTAACTGCGGATAGAACATTGTTTACGGATTACGGCGGCTTTGGTGGCGGAGGCTTTTTAGCCTGCCTTCCTGCGCGCATTATCCCAAAGTTTATTTTACATCATTTCCTTTGTCCAAGAATTCCCTCAAAGAATGGAAGGGCTGTTTTGGCCCCATATTCACTTAGAAGAATAGAAGCTGTTTTAATCGGGAATGGTTTTGATGAGGGTGAAATAATTGTTGCTCATCCAGACGATCTTGGTAAAGTTGTTGGTGAGAAAACGAAGATTATCGGCGTCACAACCGTCGATCCTAAGGGCTATGCTCCGGTCTCTCATACACTATGCAGCCTATTAGGTGGCGGTGAGCCATGCACTGCCATAGAATTCAGAAGACTCCTTACAAGTAGCATCATTAGGAAGCATAAAAGACATATTAAGATTATTGTTGGAGGACCAGGGGCATGGCAAATCTCCGACGAAGAAGCTAAATTGCTTGGAATTGACGTCATTTTCATTGGTGAAGGCGAGGAAGCTCTTGCAGAGATCTTTAGAAGAGTTCTAAGAGGTGAAAATATGCCTAGCAGAGTGTATGGTGAACCAATTAAATCTGAGCTTATACCTCGGATTATTAATCCAGCAAGAGGCGGTCATGTTGAGATAACGCGTGGCTGCGGCCGTGGGTGTCAATTCTGCACACAGACCGCTAGAAGGTGGATAACCTTCCCATTAGATCACGTTATTGAGGAAGTGAAAGTTAACGTCCGCGGCGGCGTTAACTCCATTTGCCTGTTATCTGATGATGGACTACGCTATGGATCAAAAGATTTAAGCATTAATCAGGAAGCGGTCCTGAAATTATATAAGTCAATACTAGCACTGGAAGGGGTGGAATCAATTAGTATCTCACATATCTCATTTTCAACAGTCCTTCAAACTCCAAATCTAATCCGCTCTATTAGTGAAATTTGTGGTTATACTGAAAAAACCCCGCTCTTTGGTCCTCAGATAGGTTTGGAGACGGGGAGCCCCAGATTAATTAGGAAGTATATGATTGGAAAGCCTAAGCCATTCACACCTGAAGATTGGCCTGAGGTCGTTACTCAAGCCACCCACGTGCTTAACGAAAATAACTGGTATCCATGCACAACCCTTATAATAGGGCTCCCAGGTGAGAATGAGGATGACGTTATAAAAACTTTAGAGATTGTGGATGATTTGAAGGGCTCTAAACAGTGGCTCTTTCCTCTCTTCTTCTCAGCAATGAGTCCGAGTAAGCTAGAAAAAGAAAAAGCATTTACAATAGACGATATGACAAACGCTCATTGGGAGCTTCTCTTCAAATGCTATGAACACAGCATGAAATACACAAAAGAGATCATAGACAAGTTCATCGATTCTGGAGGACTATTTAGTAAGAAGGGAATCATAAAGGCGCTATTAAAGGCAGGGCTTCGAATAGTTGAGAAATCATTTGATATTATTAAGAGGAATCCAAGGGAGATAATAAATTCTATAGGGTCTTTAGACATAAGGAGCTCTTGGAGTTTACTGAAATTGATGCCATCACTACTTAAGGCTATTATCTAGAAGCTAGCCTACCATACTTTTAACGCAATGTTATTTATTACAACTGAGGGCTCGTCCTTTAAAATTGCACTGGTTGCTTATTAATTCCTCATCTAACAACTAGCAATCTTCTTTCCACTAGCTTCAAAACTCAATAATCTTCCCAGATAGTAAGAGTCGACTGGGAGCTTCATAAAAATATCCATTAACCTGAATTAAGATGGGATTCCCCTCTTTTTGACAGGTTTCTCCTCTCTTCGCCGTTTATATCCCTTTTAGGCTTTTTTGTAGGTACTCTATCGCTTCTTTTACGTTTTGGAATCCATATTTAATCTCATCGTGTTCTCTTCGCAGGGCTATAACCTCCTCTCTTACATCCTCTGGTTTGCGTCTACCCTTAATTATGTCTAGCATTAGGTCGCACAGATATTTTACGTCGCTCTCCGTGAAGCCCCTCCTAGTTATCTCTTGGAAGCCTATCCTTAGTCCAGATGGGTTCTCACGGTTGTTCTGATCGTCATATGGCAGTATATTCCTATTTAGGATTATATTAGCCCTCTCAAGATCCTCGGCAACCTTTCCTCCACCACCATACTCCCTCACATCCACGGCAAGCTGATGCGACTTTGTAAAACCATGCTTCTCCCCAAGAACCTTTAAGCCCCTTTCATAAAAATATTGTCCAGCAGTCTGCGCATTCCTGACAGTTTGTCTGGCTAAGGCTTCGCCAAAAATCTTTAGCTCGAGCGCGGCTATACCCGTTGCTGGGAGCCTTCCTAAAT
>JAGTQD010000105.1 GCA_018396405.1 Candidatus Bathyarchaeota archaeon | reverse complement strand
AGTCTGTCACTCAATATTGGCTTTATAGGCGGAAGAACCCGCTGAACCTCCCCAGCAATTCTGCCAGCAACCTCATACCGCTCTGACGTGATTACTGTTGGGCACGGATGGCCATGTATTTCTTCAATCTCCTTAGCTAGATTCTCTGCTAGGGCTAGGACGCCCGGCATCACCTCTCCAACCTCTCTCATAACTTCTTCGTCGGCTTCAAGAAGCTTTATAGCGACCCATCTGGGCGGATACCTTATTCTAACACCTTTTAAAGCCTCCTCCAATCTTTTTATCCTATCTTCAATTTCGCTGCCATATTTTATAGGAGACGGTTTCCGAAGGCCCTTTTCAAAAGACTCGATTACCTTTAATAATAGTTCATGTATGCCCTTCCCCCTAATAGCAATAGTTGGGACGACGGGAACACCTAATATTTCTTCAAGCCTCTTATAATCTATCTTTATTCCTTTTCTCTCGGCGACATCTATCTGATTTAGGGCTATGATTAGTGGTGCCTCAAGCTCTATTAGCTGAAGAGTGAAAAAGAGATTCCTTTCCAGGACAGATGCGTCTACAACATTTATCACTATATCTGGCTTTTCATCGACTATGTATTCTCTGGATATAAGTTCTTCGAGCGAGAAAGTTGATAATGAATATATGCCTGGTAGGTCAATGACGTCAATAGTGTAGCCCTTAAAGTGGAGGGTTCCTTCAGCTTTCTCAACAGTTTTGCCAGGCCAATTACCGATATGCTGGTGAAGCCCGGTAAGCTGATTAAATATCACGGATTTCCCAACATTCGCATTTCCAACCAATGCAACCCTAATTCTCTTCCCATTCATCTCTGAACCTCTACGAAGATTCTTTCGGCTATGTTTCTGCCAATTGCAATCTTATAGCCCCTAACATAAACCTCAATTGGACCATTAAATGGAGCTGACCTAATAATCGTGATTTTTGTCCCAGGAGTTAGCCCCATGTCTGCGAGCCTCTTTCTAATCCCGTGACCAAAGCCTCTCCCATGACCGAAGCCGACTTTTATCGCCGTAATTACCCCTGTTTCGCCCTCCTTCAACTCTGTCAGCGGGACTTCCATGCAAATCGCCTCCTTTAATCCATCTAAGTTTTTCTAACCATAATGCGCGAGGCAACTTCACGGCTCAGTGCACGAACTTTCCCATCCACCTTGACAGTTATTAAGTCATTTAATGGACTCTTCTCAACAACTTCGATGATGGTGTCGGGCTTCATCTCAATTTTCTCAAGATAACCTAAAAATGTGCTCTCCTCCTCAAGTATTCTCGAGACAACCCCCCTCTCATAAACATTCATCTCGGAAATCAATGAATAGTCGCCCTCCCCTCTAGGAATTTCGCCATTTTCTGCCGGGATTGGGTTTCCGTGGGGGCAAGTCTTTGGGTAACCTAACACATGCTCGATTCGTTTGGCGAGGTGTTTATCTATCCAATGCTCAAGTTTGCAGGCGATCTCGTGGGCTTTATGCCATTCAACCCCCAAGATGTTAACTAGAAGCCTCTCTAGAAGCCTATGTCTCCTAATTACGCTTAGAGCTATCTCACGCCCCCTCTCGGTTAACCGCACGCCTTTATATGGCTCGTGAATAACAAGAAGATCTCTCTCAAGTCTCTCAATCATATTCGTCACAGTTCCAGGAGAAACCTTTAGCATGTTTACTAGATCACTTGTTCTGGCGATCTCGTAACGTTCCTGAAGCCTATAAATCACTTCAAGATACTCCTCCACGACACTTGATACTTCGCTCACCAAAGATTCTGCCCCATTTTCCGACTAATATAAAAAATAATTACGATTACTCGTATTTAAACATATCTTTAAAGTAAATTAGCAGAGAATATCTGCATCAATAGCAGATGTTCTAGCGTTATGGTGCTACAACAGCAACCTTAACCTGCTTTACTCCCTTTTTCGCCATTAGTTCCTCTGCCAGCCTCTTTATTTCGCCAACTTTCCCATTGACCGCAATTATTTCTAGACACTTATCCTCCTCTAAATGTATATGTGTTGTTGATGATATGATATCCCTAAACTTATGTTGCACGCTCATAACCTTCTCTAGAAGATCCGGCTTATCTAGGTAGTATAGGACGAGAACAGCCCCAGCTACATGCTCAGTTTCAGTAGATGCCCACTTAAACTCGCTTATGAAGGCTCGAATAGCGTCATGGATAGCTTTTGAACGGCTCTCGTAGCCTATGCTTTTCCAAACCTCATCAAACTCTTCGACAATGGATGGGGGAAGAGAGACACTAAAGCGCACAACACCATTCTTATCCTGCATTTAAACACCCAAAAATAATTTCTATCGTCGAGGTTAATAATATATCCGCTTTCATCTGAGGCAGAAGGGATTGAGACTGTTTGTATAAAATGATATTACCTATTGTCTTTAAACCCTCCTTTTTATCTACATTGATTAGAGCTTGGGGATTTATCCCTCTCCTGTATATTCCCAGCGGCTTTTAAGATTATTGTTTCCCCATCTATAACCAGAGTTTTCTCAAAAGTATTGGGCGACTTAAGTAACCCTAACGCTGACCGCCAATATAATTTAGGAGATCGCATAAATACCCTTTTTTAGTGGATTTAAGGAGGAGATATATTTTTTCTTCTGGG
>JAGTQD010000104.1 GCA_018396405.1 Candidatus Bathyarchaeota archaeon | reverse complement strand
TACCCAGACACGAAACCATAGCTCCAGCCACGCTGATCAAAATATTGGCTCAAGTCGGAGTGACGAAAGAAGAGTTCATCAGGCTTTTGGATTAGCAACAGGTTCTAAGCCAACATTTGTCTGACTATGGCTAAAAGCAAAGTTTTCATCACATCGCACGCTAGCTAATATCTTGAGTAGAGAATGTTTTAAACCCTGGAACCGTAAGGAACTTGGATTTTAGAACAGGATTGTCCACAAGGATTACCGTCCTGCAAGGGAGCATGCAGAGTGGGCCTACAATGTGGTTAAAAGATTCGTCTCTAAGCATTATAACGAAGTCTTCAAGAAGTAATTATCTTTCTATAAACCATTCTGTTTTTTATTATAAAGTTTGAACTAGTAACATTAAAGGATGAAAGCCATTAGGCTATAATCCTGTTAAAACTATGAGAACAAGAATGTATAGCATTAGCGTCAGGGTGACGATGAACCCAAAATATGCTTTCCTAGTCTTATGGTGGAAGACGAGCATGCCGAGGAAGACTCCGAACGGCCCTCCTAGTAGAGAAATCGTGAAAAACCATTTCTCAGGAATCCTGGATTCTCCTCGAATCGCGCTAGCCTTGTCAACACCCGTGAGGATGAACCCTGAGATGTTGACCAGCAGAAGGTAGCCCCAAACCAGTTCCTTAATGAGGCCTATCAATTCCTTACCATTGATTAGATTAAACACTATTTAAACATCATGCGAAAAACCCGGGTGAGAGATATATTTCTTCCTCCTAAATCTTCATTCTTTGAGGTGCTGAAAGGTTTATATGATTATCAGACATGTAACTATTGGACGTTATATGTCTGAAGCAGTGGTCAGAGAGCTGAGATTGCTAAGGGAAAAAGTCGATAGGGTTGAGGAGCTTCTTGAGACAGTTTTAGAAGTGCTTACGCGTGAGGACGAGCTTAGCGAGGATGACCGTGAGGCCCTTGAAGAGGCTTTGAAGGAGCATGAGAAAGGGGAAACAATAACGCTTGAGGAAGCTGCTAAAACACTATGTACAGAGTAGAGCTATTCCTCTAGAGCATTAAAATCCTTAAGAAGGCTTCCACCGGATCTCGGAAGGAGAATTCTCGAAGGCCTGAGAATTCTCGAGGAAAATCCAGTGCCAAAAGGGGCTTTAAAGATCAAGGGAGGAAAAGACGTTTACAGGCTGAGAATAGGAGACTACAGGATACTATACACAATACTGGAGAAGGAAACATGCATACTTGTATTTAAGATAGAGCATAGGAAAAGAGCTTATAGGCAAAACGATCAATAAGTTTGAAATCTACCTCAGGCAGAGAGATAAGGTTTGAGAAACTATCACGTAAAAACCCATTAAAATCTTGATTAAGAATCTCTTCTTAGATTAAGCTTTGATAACCGCCCTAATAGGGCTTTTAATAGGCCTAATTTATAGGATGCATGATCCTGATGTAGTGATACTATTATTTGCTTCTGGTAAACTAGTGTGCACCGGCGCTGTTAATGAGAAGATGGTTTACGACGCTGTTGAGAAGCTCATGGCTGAGTTGATACAGAAGGGATTGTTAATCAGATAACTTCTAGCTTCAAAAATATTTATAATCTCTTAACGTTTTTTATACAACGCATAATGACTTGCTTGGCTAAGTATCGTTCTACTATGAGGATGTTTCAATTATTTGCAGAAGGCATGTGTAAAACACGGGTGGCTTTCGCCTCGAAAATGTTGACTGCTTTTCTCATGCAAAATAAATGTTCGCTATAAGCGAACATACTGTACAACATGACCAAATTTATTGCCTAGGAAGGCGGATTAGAAAGACAAGAGGGGTGAAAATCAAAATTCTTGCTTCGGAAGTCCAAGCAGGGAAGCCTGGCAACTGATCGATAACCACCCGGAAATCAGACCCGTGATCCTCTATGAAGGACGTCACATGGTCATTATATAATGGTCTTAAAACATTGAGGAAAATTGTACAAATGTATGCATTTATACAGCAAAGCTTAAATATTCTTAGGCTTTTTCAAAGGAGAATTGAAGAAAATATTCGGATTATTAGTTATGGTACTAGTTCTTTATCCAAGCTTATTTACACTGCCGACAAAAAATCAAACCGAATTTATTACGGAGTACGGGGGATATGGTTTAAAGGGAGATTGGAAAATATTAGGAGAAGCAAGTGTAGATCTAACTTTTGAAAACGAGGGGGTTACGGATGGATAATGCTTGGTGAAAATAGATATAACGTCGAGTTTTCAAAGAAATATACTATTGAAAAAGATAACGAGTTTAGCATAGTCTATGAGGGAAATATAACTGGAGGCGAAGGTGAAGTAAGGTTTGCTGTTTACAAAGATGTCGTCGTAGGAGAGGTCGATGTAAATGGGACTATTTATTCATTCGGAGCTGCTCAAACCCTAGAATCAGCAGTCTTCATGCTGGACCTCTATAATGAGCATCTTGAAGAAGAAGCGTTAGAAATGGGCATAATCAAACCACCTCCCTTAATAGATGTGTATGTTCCACCCGGTAATATCCCTGCCGTAATAGACTTTGACCCTAATGTTCTAAACTTCAAAAGCAATAGTAAATGGATTACTGCCTATATTGAGCTCTTAGCAGACCATAGTGTATACGACATTAACATATCAACCGTAAGGCTAAATGGAATCATCCAGGCTGAAAGCAATCCAAAGTATGGGTTTGTTAAAGATGTTTATTCAAGAATTAGCGATCATGATCAAGATGGAATCCTAGACTGTATGGTGAAATTCAATAGTACATGTGTAAAAGAGATGCT
>JAGTQD010000103.1 GCA_018396405.1 Candidatus Bathyarchaeota archaeon | reverse complement strand
CGACTTCTGAGGGCAACCTCACCGCTATCAATCTGCTTCATTTTCGCCGCAGGCGTGTTAGGTCTCGGAAAGAACTTTGATATATTGACAATATCGGGCTTAACATCCTCAATTAACTTCAATGTTCTCTTAAAAGCCTCTCTGCTCTCGCCTGGAAAGCCGCAGATAATGTCTGTCGCAATCGTTATATCTGGGATCTCTCTTCTGAAAGATTCAATGATACTCTTAAATTCTTCAACAGTATATTTTCGGTTCATCATCCTCAAAACTTCATTATCCCCGCTTTGAACTGGAATGTGAAGGAACTTGAATATATGCTCATCTTTATATACGCTTATCAGTTCTGGGAGCATCTTAATAGCGTGATTTGGATTCATCATCCCAACCCTAATAAAATATTTTCCATCGATGCTTGAGCACTCTTTGAGCAATTCGACAAGGCTTACTTTAATATCAATTCCATAGGCTCCATTATCCTGCGATGTTAGCCAGATCTCCCTAACCCCCTCCGAGACCGCCGACCTAAGCCTATCAATTATTAGCTTCTTCGGGTAAGAAAAAAGTCTCCCCCTAGCAAACCTAACACAACAATAAGTGCATGCGCCTAAACATCCCTCAGAGATAGGTATAATTTCGATAACCTTATTAAGCCTAATTTTAGGCTGCTCTAGCTTTATTATTGGCTTCTCTGAGAAAAATATCCTGTTTTTTTCACCGTTCTCAGCAGCCTTAAGCGCTAAGAGAATTTTATCAACACTGTATGGATCCAACATTGCTGTAAAATTTGGTGCAGCATTTATTATTGCCCCAAAATTTATCTTGGGTAAACACCCCGCGATAATAAGCGGCTTATTAAGTCCGCTGAAGAAGCGTATCCTCCCAGTTATACGATCCTCAGTGGGCTTCTTTACGCCACAAGTGTTAACTAAAATTATATTGGCATCCTCAATCTTATCAACAACTCTATAACCCGCATTAACTATATGGGCGAGCATTATTTCTGTATCAGCCTTATTTGCGGCACAACCATAACTCTCAATATAAATAGCTTTCCCTAAACCCCCAATACTTTTATCAGTTCCCAGCCTTATACAGGCTATTTCTTCCATAATTTTGACACTAAAAACAGAGATAATCCCGCTAATATAAGCTTGCCCTTCAACTTTTACAAGAAATTGTCTTAACTCATAGATATAAGGATGCTATGAAATAACTGCATTTTTGACAATATTTTAAAATCTATGAATGGAAAGTTTTATAAAGCTAAGGAATGAACATGTTTGAATCATATTTTGTTATTAATATGTAGGTTTTATGCTCTTTTTATGCGAAGTCTTTTTCTGTGGTGATCAAGTATGAAGTTGATAACGATCTATCTTCCTGAACCATACTTAGAGGCATTAGATGAGCTTGTTAACAAGAAGCTTTATCCTCATAGGGCTGAAGCCATCAGGGCTGCTATACGCGACTTAATTGAAGTTGAGTTATGGGGAAGGAAAGGTCATGTCAAAGCTAAGCGATAAGGCTCTACAATATATGTGGAGTGAGAACTTGCCAGGAGGCTTAAGAGAGCCTGGATCCTGCAGAATAATAGTTATTGGCGTTGGCGGTGCGGGAAACAATACTGTAAGCAGGCTTATGGAGTCAGGCATAGCCGGAGCAGAATGCATAGCGATAAACACTGACCTCCAGCACCTGAACGTCACACGTGCCCATCAAAAAATCCTCATTGGCGAAAAGCTCACCCGTGGCCTTGGGTCAGGGGGAGACCCAAACATTGGCAGAGCTGCCATCGAGGAGTCTATTGAGCAGGTCGACAAGCTTTTAAACGATGTTGATATAGTATTTGTGACCGCTGGTATGGGCGGTGGGACTGGCACTGGAGCCGCACCTGTCGTCGCCAAGCTTGCCCGTGAGAAGGGCGCTATAGTTATTGGAGTTGTCACGATGCCATTTAAGATAGAGAAAGGCAGGATTAACATTGCCCTTAAAGGATTGAATGATATGCGAAGGGAATGTGATACAGTCATTGTAATTGATAATAATAAGTTGATGTGGCTTGTGCCCCATTTACCGATAAATGAGGCTTTCAGGGTTGGCGATCAGGTTTTAGCTAATATGATTAAGGGTATAACTGAAGTAGTATCCATGCCAAGTCTGATAAACCTCGATTTTGCCGATTTTAGGACGATAATGAAGCGTGGTGGTGTCGCCATTGCTGGCATCGGGGAGTCCAATGCGCCTAATAGGGCTGAAGACGCTGTCCAAAAAGCTCTCAGGATGCCACTCCTAGACGTGGATTATAGTGGAGCTAACGGGGCATTGATTCACATAACCGGAGATGAGAACCTAACAATTGAGGAGGCAAATACAGTTGGCGAGATAATAACCCAGATGATGAACGATGATGCCCTCGTAATATGGGGCGCTAGGGTCGATCCAAACCTTAAAGGCACTCTTAGAGTTACACTAGTTATGACTGGGGTTAAATCACCATACCTACTTAGCGGGTATAGCTCAAAGGCTCCAGAACTCTATGATTTGGACTCAGAGGTTATAAAGAGGCCAGAGGGTGTTGAAAGGATCAGCATAAGCGATATTGGACTGCAGAAGATCCCTGTTCTCAACGGTTAGTCTCACCTTTTCTTCCCACCGATTTAAAAATGTTTCTAATTCTGAGCGAAAAAGGCATTCCAGTGCCGAGCGGCTTAATTAACCCCTCTTTTATCGCCTCTATTATGGAATCTATACTTCTTTCTTCAGTATTTACGAGCGTATATGCTAGACCAACGGTTTCCACTATATGTGAATCACTTCCGGCTGTCTGCGGCAGGTTATATTTTTTAGCGAACTTCTCACATGCCGTA
>JAGTQD010000102.1 GCA_018396405.1 Candidatus Bathyarchaeota archaeon | reverse complement strand
CCTAAAAGGTTTTTTCCCTCAGCGGTATCTATGCCAGTCTTACCGCCTATACTGCTGTCAACCTGGGATACTAGCGTCGTTGGAACCTGAATATATGGTATCCCGCGCATAAATATTGAGGCGGTAAAACCCCCGAGATCTCCGACAACCCCTCCCCCAAGCGTGATAACCGCAGACTTTCTATCAATATTATTTTTAAGCATCTCGCTAACCAAGTGACTGACCGTGGCTAGGTTTTTTGATTCCTCGCCAGCTGGAAAATCTATGAGGCATGCCTTTAATCCTTCCTGGTTAAGTCTAGCGAGGAGCTTCTCGCCATAAATGCTTCTTAGGGTAGAGTCGGTTATGATAGCATATTTATTTCCAAGAGGTTTCTCCTTTAGATCGGAAGATATTTTATTGAATAAACCAAAACCTATGAGGATATCATAGGATTCATTAACAAATCTCTTCAGGCTTAAGCGCAGGACCTCAACCATCACCCTTCACTAAAGGGAAATTGTTAAAGGGAGAATATTATATTGCGCGGAAACTTTTAGCCATTTAGCCCTCCGTGGAGTTTATCTCATAGATCTTCTTGCATACATCGATTATTTTCTTTAGATCCCTTGGGTGAATCATCTGTGGGCCGTCTGATAGGGCTTCATCTGGGTTATAATGAACCTCTATCATCAACCCATGTGCGCCAGCAGCTATCGCAGCCTTACTCATCGGGTATATTAGGTCTCTACGCCCAGTCCCATGGCTTGGATCCACTATTATTGGCAGATACGTCTCCTTCTTTATCACTGGAACGGCGCTTAAATCAAGACTATAGCGCGTAAACTGGCGCCCCCTTCCAATCGGGAGGATCCCCCTCTCACATAGAATTACATCTTTATTTCCCTGTGCTACAGCCCTCTCCGCAAACGAGAGGAATTCCTCTATGCTCGCGCCGAAGCTTCTCTTTAATAGGATTGGCTTTTTCTGCCTCGCAGCCTCCTCAATTAAATCCTGGTTATACATGTTTCTCGCGCCGATCTGAAGGATATCCACGTATTTTGCAACCAGCTCCACATGCTTCTCGCTTCTAACTTCTGATATTGTTGGCATACCGTATTCCTCGCCAGCTTTGGCGAGATATTCAAGCCCCTCTTCCCCTAAGCCTTGAAATGAGTGGACGGATGTTCTGGGCTTGAAGGCCCCTCCGCGAAGTATGTCTGCGCCAGCCTCGTAAACCTCCCGCGCTATCCTAAATATCTGTTCCTTGCTCTCAATCGCGCATGGCCCTGCTATAAAGACTGGCCTATTATTTCCTCCGATCTTTACACCCTTAATCTCTATAACTCTATCCTCTGGAAAGAAGTTTCTTGAGACGAGCCTGTAAGGTGAGGTGATCCTATAGGCTCTCTCAACGCCAGGTAATGTTGCCAGCCTCTCAAAGTCCACCCTATCTTCGTCGCCTATCAAGCCTATCACAGTCTGAAACTCTCCTCTAGAAACATCTGTGCGTAACCCATACTTCTCCCTAACAAACCTGACCACCCGCTCAATATCCTCTTCGCTCGCACCGGGCTTCATCACAACAGCCATGCAACCACCATCAAACACTAAAACTAAACAGAAATACAAAACCAACAAAAATTTAAACTATTCGATGATAAATTAACCAAAAAGGTAAAATCTAACCCTAGAAATTAGAGAAAAATAGTGGTGCCGGGGTACCCAAGCCTGGACAAATAGGGGTCAGAGCCTCTAGGCTAGGGGGGAGGACTTAAGATCCTCTGGCGTAGGCCGTCGTGGGTTCAAGTCCCACCCCCGGCACCAGGAATCTTGCCGATTTTCCGAAACGGGGCTTAAAATTGGCTCTGTTGATAGGACTTTATTTTGCTGGTTTGGGACCGTCCTATCTGGCCTATTAAGAGGTTTTCAAGGTATTGGTTTATGCCCATTCCAGCCTCTCGTGCTTTAGCCTTCAGGAGGTCATAAACATCTTTCTTTAGGGTTAAAACTAATCATACCAACCTTAGGCATTCATGACTCCCTCCCTAACTCAAATTATGGGTTTTGGAAAGCATAATTCTTTTTTCACTCTCATGTTAAGAAAACTGAGTGGACATGAAAATTCATGGAAACAAGCCCAAAACAGGCTTTTTTCATTATAATTTGTTTTTGTTTGTTTGGGTTATCCATCTCCTCCTTCTAAGCAGAACCGTGTTATAGTTTGTATATATGTATAGATGAGGTTCTCTAACTCCTCCATACATATGCAGAGCTTTACCCCCGGGGTGATAAGATTCAAGCATACAACGATTGTTATACACCTATAAGCCAAACCAAGGCTTTGCGTGTTCTCCATGAGCTTGAGAAGAAGATATACATTATGTAGTATTTTTAGGCGAAAATTAAGCCGCTTTTAGCAATTCAGCCCGCAAAATTAAGGGCTTTTCATTTCATGGATGTCGGGATTCTGAAGATTCATAGTATAAGACCAGGTATGTCAAAGATTCTGGTGTTACTTAGTGTTAGCCTGTTGTTAGCTAATTGTAGATTACCGTTAATTTTCTGGTGATGGAATATGCAGCAATCTTTAGACAAGTTTCTCACGAAGAGTGGTGATGAACCAATTAACCTACGTGAGATCACCCTAAAGGATGTGATTAGGATGCTTAGAGACGGAACTTTTGATAAGTACTTTGACCGTAAAAGAATAATAAAGTATCTTTGGTATATTGCGGAAAATATTAAGAAATATTCTAGGCGTGAATATTGCCCCCGCTGTGGAAGTAGCAAAGTAAAAATGGTGCCGAACTATGAGGGAGCTAAGCCATACTTTGAATGCAGGGTTTGTAGAAAGAGATTTGTACATCGCCCCCTAGTCCAAACCCTTTTCTCTGATTGGGTGATTGAGGAGCTTGTAGAAGGCGTTTACTCCGGCAAGCC
>JAGTQD010000101.1 GCA_018396405.1 Candidatus Bathyarchaeota archaeon | reverse complement strand
ACCTTCAGCCTCTTAAATCTAATCAGGGAAGAGAGGCTTTATGCCTTTTTCCCTGAAATAGTTTACGACTCTCTCTTGTTCTTCTAAAGATAGCTTTCTGAATCTTTCTCCAGCATTCATTATCTTAGGCCAGAGCCCTATGTCGCAAGCCATAGAATAAGTAGAAACAGGCTTTGGCTGAGCGTGGTATACCATATCGTAATGCTCCAGTTCAAAGCTACGATGTTGCTCAAGGAGTAATGGCATACATCTTTGCCTTTGCAACCAACATGGTTAATGCAGATAGTTGATGGAAAAGGCGAGTGGAAGAAGAGAGAACTCGTTGGTTTCGGGATAGAGGGCAAGGTTCTTGGGATAATAGGCTATGGCCGTATTGGAAGAGAGGTTGCGAGACAAGCTTTAGCAAACGGCATGAAAGTCATTGTCTATGAGAAGGATCCTAAGGCTAGGAGGGAGAATTCTCTTCCAGTGGTTTTCGTAGATAAGCTGGAGGAACTCCTATCTAAATCTGATATAATAACTATACATGTACCACTTACCGATGAGACTAGGGTAATGATTGGTAAGCGAGAACTAAATATGGTTAAGGAGGGCGCCTACCTGATAAACACTGCAAGAGGAGGAGTAGATAAGGAAGCTTTATTAAAAGCGCTTGAGAATGGTGGGCTCGCAGGCGTAGCCTTAGATGTCTTCTACCACCAACCACCTTTAACCGACAATTCTTCTGGAGAACTTGCAAGAAATGAGAAAGTTATAGCGTCTCCACACAGCATAGCTCAGACTAAAGAGGCTTTAAGACGGAAGGGGGAGAGCGCGCTCAAAATCATTAAAGAGTACTTGGGTAAAGCCTAAAGATTTAATAATATTAAATCATGCATAGTATTAGCGTGGGTATCAAAAACAGACTAATCGAGTTTATTGTAAGAAACGATCTGATTCCCGTAAAGATGAGGTGGAGGAAAAGTGCGAGCGGTGTTGGAAGGCTTTTCAACGACGTGTATCATATGCTCAGCATAGAAGATAGAAGAAAGCTGGCTAATTTGCTTTATGAATGGGGATTGAATGATGCAGAGGAGGTCGTTGACACGTTAAAGATAAAGAGAGACTTGCATGAGTGTGCTCTTGCCATTTTAGCTGCAAACAGCGTCTTCGGAATAAGAAGCAAGATAGTGAGAGAAAGCGAGAACGAGGTTGTAATTCATGCGACCGAATGCCTATGGAAAAATAAGAAGAATTGGACGCCAGAAGTGTGCGCTACGATAGACCAGTATGACATCGGTCTGGTTGCTGGAATAAACAAAAATGTCCATTACTCGTGTTTTAAAAGAAGAAGCAAAGGAGACCCAGTATGTGAAGCAGTATTAAAGAAGTTTGAAAGTAGTGAAGATACTGACTGTTAATTACTGATTATACTTGAGGAAGAAAATTATACACTGGGCCTTTAAGCATTGTATTTTTCAGAATTTCATGAGGGCTAGACTTAAGCATTATGGGTTTAACATTACCTCCGAAACTAATTAGATCGTTCGAATAGACGACGCATCCTTTAACACCATTAATAGAACACGCTAGCTTCACAGCTTCTTCCATGGACTGGCTACAACCTGATTTTACAGCGTTTCCTACGCGTGTTGAAACAGCATCCGCAAGCGCAGCGTTTTCTGCAATTACCACGACAGCATCAGCATCTCCAAAAGAGAGGGCATGGCTAACTCTACTAGAGCTTGTAGATATGCCAATTTTTCCATAGGAGGAGTTATCCAGTATAAGACCGAAGTTAAAAATTCTTCCAGTATACACTCCCACAATAGTCTTCCTATTCATCTTCATTGAAATTTCTCCACCGTTTTCGACTATCGCGTTCTCGGCACCACTGCGAAGCATTGATTCTAAAGCTAAATCTGCTAGAGCCCCTGGGAGCGAGGCCATTGGTCCTACTCCAGCTTTTTTTGAGCTTTCTACTGACAATGATATTGCTAAAGGTAATTCCCCTTTGAAATCTAAAGGTTCAAGAGCATATATGAACTCAGGATTTTTATCTAAAAAGCTTTGAATAGAGTTCCTTTCCTCTATAAACCTGGAAAGGCCTATGTTTATTGTAGAAATGCTCTCGGATGCAATTAGGAGATCTGCCTCTTTATAAGTAGTCCTAAGATAGAACAATCCGTTTCTGTAAGTCAGAGTAGAAGAATTCACTTGTAGAGGATCACCGCTCCTCTAGGACATGCTTTCAAACAATTTCCACATAATATACACTTCTCCTCTCTTACTGACAGTTTCTTATCTGAATCGAGCGTTAAAGCATCTGTTGGACATACTCCAGTACATGCTCCACAATCAATACATTTTTCAGTGTTGATCTCAACGTACCTTGGTATTTCCTTTACTTGGACACCGTTCGACTTCAATATTTCAATGACTCTAGCTATAGTTTCTTTATCAGCATCCATTTCAATAGTCATAAGTCCCTCTGAAGCTGTTAAACTAGCTTTCAGTATATTGATTGGGATTCTTGCTTCTAGTATTGCCTTAGAAAGTATGGGCTTGTTTACATGAGCAGGTGAATACTTGAGTTCAAGCCTGGCCTTCAATAACGACACCTCCTTCAGGAGGCTTGAAGAGTCTAGATAGGTCTGCGCTCGTTATCAAACCTAGCACGTGTCCTTCATCATCTACAACGGGGAGACCGGTTATGTCGTATTGCTCCATCCTTTTGGCAACAATATCTATGGTCTCATAGGGCTTAGCGACTATCACGTTTCTAGTCATTATTGCATCAAGCTTCTGTACGTTTAAAGCAACGGCCTTAGCTATGTCCCATGTCGTGACTATTCCAACAAGCTTATTGTTTTCGTCAACAACTGGAACATGGTCTGCATTACCCCTAACCATTTTAGTCGAAACATCCTTAATGGAATCTGTAATCTTAGCAGTCACTATCTGTGTCCTCA
>JAGTQD010000100.1 GCA_018396405.1 Candidatus Bathyarchaeota archaeon | reverse complement strand
AACATTGCTTATCATTATTGATAGAATGAGATCTTGCTGAAGGAATTACCACAATCGCGTACATCTGCCAGAGAAGCGCGTCGAAAATTTTAAAGGGACAAACTCCTATTAAGGAATAAAAGGATTAAGATAAGAGGCGCATGAAAGGAGGATGAAGTCTTTTGAGGGTTGATGTCGTTCTGCCCAACGTTAAGATCATTGATGACTCCAGGGGTAATAGGGCTACCGCCCGGCAGAAGGGTATTGAAGCCGTTGAGACGGAGTGGCACTCCACGTTGACCCAGACGTAATATTATGTAAAGACTGGTTTGCGAAAGCAAGCAGATATATTCAAGATGACGTTGGCGCAATTTGGGGGTTGCGGTCCCAATTGAACCCCATACCTTCAATATTGCTTACGCTATGAGCAAGTTTTACCGCATGCCCATAAGAGACATACCCATAAGTTCATCTTCGAGTCTAAGATAATAACTAAGACGTGTTAAACGCCCGGTTTGAGGGTTGTGTGAGCTAGTCATGAGATTCTATGCAAGATTTTTATTTTTGGAATTGACAATTAATTCGGTGCTGGCCTAATGCGCTACGGAATTGACAAATGTTACCAATTTTTGAAGAGAGCTTTGCTCCAAGCAATCCTTGTTCATGGTTCTGTTTTAGATGTGGGATGCGGTAAGGGGAGTTTTCCCTTATCAAGGGACATAGTTGGAGTGGATGTGGATAAAAACTTATTACTATATTGTCTTTATGAATTTAAAGTCAGAGCAGATGCTAGATATTTACCTTTTAAAGACAAGTCCTTTGACGTGGTGCTAGAAATGGGCTGTTTACCTTATATTAAAGACTGGGCAAAGGCTCTAAATGAAATGAAGAGGGTTGGGAGACGGGTTTACTTGATTGAGCCTCTTAGAAGGAAGGGGAGGAGGCATTGGTTTTCTTTCTCTGACCTCATAAAAATGGGTTTTCCGGTTTTCTTTATATTAAGGACGTTTGTAATAAAGGTTAAAAATTAGTCAGCTGGGGTGTGCGTTTTATGTTGTTCATTGGGCTGAGGCATGATGTTGACAATACTTATGGTTTGCGGAAAGGATTACCAAAAGTAATAGATATAGAGAGAAGGCATGATGTTAAATCCACGATTTTTGTTCGCATTGATATTTTTCATTCTGAGCGAGACTACAAATTTCTTAGGAGTATCTTTTATGAAGGCTGGGAAATCGGACTACATTTAATAAATACTGTAAATGATCCATCTTTAATATCTCCTAGCGAAGAACTAAAAATTTTGAGAGAAATTGTTGGAACCAACATTTATGGTGTTACTCCTTGTGGTAAAACCATTGGGTTTAAGGGCGATATCACATGGATGGTCATGGATTCTCTTGGCTTAGAATACATGGAAGGTTATGGATCTCCAAATTTCAATGCCAAGACTTTTATCATGCCGACGCACTTATCCTTTGACATATATTACGTGAGGAATTATGGTGAGGAAGATGGCTATCGAAGATTTAAGGAGGATTTAATGCGCGAGCTTGATAATAGGGGAGTGGCAACAGTGCTTACTCATCCAGAGTGGTTTGTTAGATCCGTTGGCGGCAAAGGACTAATAAAGATACCACTAACTATATTGGGAGTGAAGATGATGAATAAAGTTTATGAGAAATTTTTGAGCGAGTTTAAAGATAAGGTGCTTTTTTTAAGGTATGTGGATTTATATCGTCTATTTAAGGAGGGAAAGCGCTGATGGAGGAAAAATTATGCATTTATGCTGTTATTCCTGCAAGAAATGAGGAGGAAAGGATTGAGAGAACATTATTAGCCCTAAAGGAGCAAACCTTTAACTTAACTGGGATAATAGTTGTGAATGATGGTTCTACAGATAGAACGGCTAAAATTGCTGCACGCTATAGCGAAGTTATAGATTTACCCCCTCATGAAGAAAGCTATATTGGCAGACCGGAGCTTGCTCTTGTCCTTAATGAGGGATTAAAGCGAATCCCAGATTACTGTGATTATGTTTTGGTTTTGGGCGCGGATCACGTGTTGCCTAGAAATTATATCAAGACGATTATCGAGCGAATGATCAAAGAGGATGTGAGAATAGCTTCAGGATACATTAAGGGTGAACCATATCATCCTGAAATGCCTAGAGGTAGTGGAAGAATTTACGATTTTAGATTACTTAAGAGTATTGGTTTCTTTCCAGTTAATTGGGGCTGGGAAAGTTATGTTATTTTTAAATTTATGCAAATGGGTTATAAAGTGAGGTGCTATAGAGATATAGAGGCTGGAGAGATAAGGCCTACAGGTATGAGCAAAAGAAAACTTTTTTATTATGGGAAGGCAATGAGGGCTTTAGGATATGATTTTAAATATGCTGTAGGGAGAGCCGTTATTAATGGGAGCTGGAGTATGATTAAGGGCTACCTTTCGAAGGACATTAAGGTTTATGAGGATATAAATGATTTTGTGAGGGAGTGGCAGAGGGAGAACTTCTGGAGAAGAGTAAGAGCGATTCTTAAAGCTGGGGGCAGAAGATAATCTATGAGAATTTTGCATATTTGGAATACTGCTGGTGTTGCGAGTGTTATAGCGAAGTTTATGGATAGATTGTTCGGCACTAAAAGTCTTGTTGTTCATAGGAGGGCTTTTGACCCATTCGGTGTCACTACTTATGGTGAGCTCTGGGACTGTGGCGCTAAAACATTCGCCCTAAAATGCTTAGTATTGGCGAGGAAATTTGATATAATTCACATTCACTCCTTTGATAAACTTATTCCATACCTAAAGTTTCTCTACCCAAATAAGCCGATTGTTCTCCACTACCACGGAAGTGATATAAGGGGGAAATGGTTGCAAAAAGAAAAGCGTTGGAGTAAAGCGGACGCGATTTTATATTCTACGCAGGATGTCGTTAATGAGGAAACGCCAAAAATAGCTATCTATAGCCCTAATCCTGTGG
>JAGTQD010000010.1 GCA_018396405.1 Candidatus Bathyarchaeota archaeon | reverse complement strand
GCCCTCAGGGGCGTAATATAGAGGACTTTTATTCCAGGCTCCCTCTTTGGCATTTGGATAAGCATATGTAATACTGGGAGAAAGGCTGCCTCCGTCTTCCCGCTGGCGGTCGGAGATATTAGGAGCACATTCTTCCCATCAAGTATCTTTGGTATAACTTTTTCTTGGGGCTCTGTTGGGCTCTTAAAACCTTTTTTCTCGATAAGTTTACGGATGGGGCGGGCTAGCATATCAAACGCGTTTTTTCCCACTTCAACGCCCTGGACCTGCCGCTGATCTATAACGCTCAAAGCGACCAGCCAGCGCCCGCTAAATCTTACCTAAATAATTTAAAAAATAAAAGTGTAGGGATAAAGAAAAAGTATTTGCCGCATCTTTTATGCAAATATTTAGGAGAATATTAATTATCGTCCGAGAAAAGCAGCTGAGAAAACTATATATGCTGCAAAAGATATGAGGAAAACAGAGCTACATAAAAGGATTATTTGAAGGGTTCTCTCACCCATGATTTTTCTACTCTCATGCACAGAATAGCTTACAAAACTGAACCACGAGAGATCCGCGGCGGCATGCCCGATCAGAAAGGAGAGAAAGCCAGATACACCAGCTATTGAGATAGAGCTAACCATTATTGGGAGACCGGTTGCCAGCCACCATAGGAAAAAGTAAGGATTTGAGCAGCTCGCTAAAAATCCTAGGAAGACCAATTTATATATTGGCGTTTTCCCACGCCCGGCAATACCCTCTACATTTAAAGAATCTTTGATTTTTACCCTCAGAGAGTCAAGGATTAATTTTAAGCCTATAAGCATTAGCGCAGCCCCGCCAATATAGCCAGCTATCATCATAACCTCCCTAGATTGAAGAACCGGCTGTAAACCAATAAAGACCAATAATATTATAGCGCCCTCAATGAGAAGATGCCCCAGAACAATTAGCGGACCAGTAATCTTACCACTTTTAAGAGATTCTGTGAGAACTAAAGTGAAGACCGGTCCTGGGACAATGGCTCCGGAGAGGGCTGCTAGAAAGGATGAAAAGCCGATCCAAAAAAGATTAAGCATGAATTCTTCCTCAATCCTAGTAAACCGAAACCTTCTCGACTCCTCTTATCTTAAGAAATTCAGGAATGAGTTCGCCGGGTACTTTCGTCTCAGTAATTAAAATGAGTTTTGGTTCAGGGGTGAGCTCCGGGTCATCGACGATCGCTTGCCTTATGCTTATATTTTTTTGGGCAATTATTGAGGCTGCCGCAGCCAGTATTCCCGGCATCCTGGCGTCAATCGGAGTTATCTCGATAACCCCAAAGTTCAAGTATCTTGCCACTTCACGAAGGGAGGGGCCTGCTGGGCTTATATTCCCGAAAATGATCTTTAGCTCTGGGTCACCCTCGATCATTTTTATTGTCTCAATAACCGTCCTTCTATCGACATTGGCAGCACGGCTTATTCTAACCACTGGTATAGCTATATCACCACAATAAATCCTTCCATTCCTCACGCTCAAACCATATTTAATCAGAACTTTTGCGACATTAAGCCTCTCCGGATAACCCCCTAAACTATTCTTCACTTTATCCCACATAACTGACCAGCTCTCACAAATATTATTATATTTAATGAGCATCTTTTAATTTTATTGAAGGGAAAGCAAAGCTTTTAAGTATATTTGTATCCTTCTGTTTTTATTAAATTGGTGGAGGACTGGTCTTGCCTAAGAAGGAGAAAGGTCGCTCCCACTCAACTAGACCTGTTGGAAAAAGGCCGCCTACATGGTGCAAATATACTCCTGAAGAAGTTGTAGCCCTAGTTATTAAACTTGCTAAGGATGGTAATCCGCCGAGCAAAATAGGCGTGATATTGCGTGATCAATACGGCATCCCGCTTGTTAAGCCCATAGTTGGCAAGAGTATACTTGAAATATTGAAAGAAAATGGGTTAGCGCCAAAAATACCGGAGGATCTCGAGAACCTTATTAAGAAGGCTATACGGATAACAGCACATTTACAGAAAAATAGGAAGGATAAGCATAATAGAAGGGCACTACAGCTTGTCGAGTCTAAGATACACCGTTTAGCAGAATATTATAAGGAGAGAGGCATACTACCACCAAACTGGGAATATAAGACATTAGTTGCCTCCGTAAGCTAAATGGTGTTTATATGGTGAAAGTGGACCGCACGGATGAATTCATAGAGGAGACAAAAAGGGCGGCAGAAGAAGTTCTTAAAAGCGTTAACAAAGGAACAAGGATATTTTTAATCTCGCATCTCGATGCCGATGGCATATCTGCCGTCGGAATACTGGGCAAAGCTCTTCTAAGAGCCGGGGCAATTTTTTCCATTAGGATAGAGAGGTGGATGGAAGAGAGGGTTGCCGAGGAAGCTTCTCTACGCGCTAAGGAAGAACTCCTACCCATTTTTGTTGATATGGGGAGCGGATACCTTGACATTTTAAGAGCTAAGCTCGAGAAGAGACATGCAATAATATTTGATCATCATCAACCCGTTGGGGAGACTGCTGAGAACTTCCTTCACGTTAACCCACATCTCTTTGGGATAGATGGAGCGAGGGAGATAAGCTCGGCGGGTATCTCCTATCTCGTCGCTAAGTTCATGGATAAAAAGAATATTGATTTAGCGCATTTAGCTGTCGTAGGGGCCTTAGGCGACTTACAAGATAAATATAAGGGGAAAAAGCTGGGTGGACTAAACGACATTATTGTAAAAGACTCTGTTGAAGCCGGCTTCCTAAGTGTGGAGACAGATATACTCCTTTTTGGTAGGGAGACACGACCATTACATAAGGCATTAGCTTATCTCACAAATCCATATATACCAGGAATAAGCGGTGAGGAGGATAAGTGCCTAGCCTTCCTAAGCAGTCTCAATATTGACCTTAAAAAAGATGATAGGTGGCGCGCCCTAAGGGATTTATCCCAAGAGGAGAAACGTAAATTATTCTCCGCGTTACATGATTACCTTATCTCGAAGGGATACAAAAGTGATATCGCAATGAATCTTATTGGAACCGTTTACATATTGATAAAGGAGGAGCCGTGGACGCCGCTTAGAGATGCCAGGGAGTTCGCGCTTCTACTAAATGCGACTGGGAGAATGAATGTGCCAGGCGTTGGTGTAGCAATATGTATGGGGGATAGGGGTAAAGCATACGAGGAAGCTCTAAAAACGCTGGATGAATATAGGCAGATGGTTAGCAGGTATCTTGCATGGCTCAGCAAAAACCCGGATCGAATAGAAGAGTGGGAGCATATTTACGTTCTACATGGAGAGAAGGATATAGATGAGAAGACGATAAGCACAATATCAACAATAATATCAACGAGTCTTCCTAACCCAAATAAACCTTTAATAGCATATTCTTATATGCCTAAGGAAAAGACAATTAAAGTATCTGCGCGCGCGATGGACTCGCTTGTCAAAATGGGGATTAATCTCGGAGAAATAGTACGTGTTGCCGCTGAGAGGTGTTCTGGAACAGGCGGCGGGCATGATATTGCAGCTGGGGCGCAGGTGCCCTATGAAAAGAAAATGGAGTTCTTAAACTATATTAACTTGATCGTAGGAGAATGCTTGACGGGGAAGAAGAGTGGAGGCTGAGGCTGAAATAATATTAGTGTATGATGATTCAGAGGAGGCTTCAGCAATCTCAAAAAGTGTCTCGCCAGATAATCTAATATGTCCAGAGGGACTAGTTGTGGACACCCGATCCGTGGATAAGAAAGTTATTACTGTTATAAAGTATTATGGAGAAAACATTGCAACTCTCTTATCAACGATTGATGATCTCTTAAGCTGCGTAGCTACGGCGGAGAAGGTTATAGTCTCCGTGAAGGGAAAGTATATATAGCGGAGTTATAACAAAAGATTTTTAGTATCTTCCTACTATTCTCATAAAGGGAGGATATACGTAAGAAACGAGGGGGACTATAGAAAATGTCGGTGTTCGCCGTTCCAGGAGCATATGACAGAGCTATTACCGTTTTCTCTCCGGATGGGCGTCTCTTTCAGGTGGAATACGCCCTAGAAACAGTTTATAGGGGTTCGACGATCGTCGGTATAGTATGCCCAGAAGGAATTGTTATTGGGGCTGAGGAGAAGATTGAGTCGAAGCTACAGAATCCAAAGTTCACTCAGAAGATATATGAGGTTGATGAGCATATTGGTGCAGCCGTCGTCGGGCTGAGTTCAGATGCTCGCGTGCTGATTGATGAGGCTAGAATATTCGCGCAGACAAGTAGGTTAATGTATGATGAGCCGATCGATGTAGAGATGGTTGCCAAGAGGATAGGTGATATAAAGCAGATGTATACGCAGCATGGTGGTGTTAGACCATTCGGAGTATCCATAATCTTTGCTGGCGTAGATAAGGGTGGGTGCCAATTATTTACTACTGATCCAAGTGGAACGTATAGGGCATATAAGGCGGTTGCCATAGGGATAGGGCGTGAGGTAGCCGAGAATATCCTTAAAGAGGAGTACCGCGATGATATGACTCTTGAAGAAGCCATAAAGCTGGGCATTAAATGCTTAGTTAAGTCTATGCAGGCTAGAGGAGAACAGCCTAGAATCAGAATGGCTATAGTGCCAGTCTCAACTAAAAAGTTCAGAATCCTGACAGACGAAGAGATAGAAAGATATATGGAAGAGGTATTGGGTAGCGGGAGGCAATGAGTAAAAATTATACCATCGCGCGCATAAATATTGGCGGAGAAAATTTCGAGATACTTGTAAAACCTGATCCAGCGTTCGCCTTCAGGAGTGGTAAATCCATCTCAATATCAGATGTGTTAGTGGTAGAAGAGATATTTACGGATGCAAATAAGGGTCAAAGAGCCTCTGAAAAGAAACTTAAAGAAGCATTTGGGACAACAGATCCTGTAGAGATAGCGAAGATTATATTAAAGAGAGGAGTATTACAGTTAACGGCTCAGCAGAGAAGACAGCTAATCGAGGATAAACGTAGGCAGATAATTGATTTTATATCGCGAAATGCCATTGATCCGAGGACAAAACTTCCACACCCACCAACACGCATAGAGCAAGCTCTCGAGCAGGTTGGCTTTTCAGTAGATCCATTTAAAAATGTTGAGGAGCAGGTTAACGAGGCAATCAAGGCTCTACGCAAGGTTCTACCAATAAGTATTGAAAGGATATCTGTCGCGGTTAAAATATCGCCGGAATATTCGGGTAAAGTGTATGGAGCACTCAAATCTTTTGGCACAATAAAGAGCGAAAATTGGCTGACTGATGGATCGCTCTCAGTGATTCTAGAGATGCCAGCGGGTTTTTACGGTCCATTTTTAGAAAAGATGGGTGAGATAACTCGTGGGAATGTTGAAGTAAAGATCCTTAAGTAAAATTAGGCTAAATATAAAATTTTTTATGAGGTTGTTATATGAAGATTTATTTTGAAAATAGGCAGATCGTGACCCCCGGGGATCTTTTAGCCGAGGGAGATTATGTTGCTGGGAATAATACTCATAAGATTGGGAATAAAATTTATGCAAGTAGATTAGGGCTTGTTGAATACCAAGGAAAAACAGTGCAAGTTATTGCCTTAAATACAGTTTATATTCCATCCCCAGGGGATCAGGTTATTGGGAGAATTGAGGATTTAAATATTAATGGATGGATAGTTGATATAAACTCTCCTTATAAAGCTCTTTTAAGAGTAAGCGATGCAATAAATAAACCATTCAGACAACAAAAGGATGATTTGACAAGTCTTCTTGATGTTGGGGATCTCATTTTAGCAAAGGTTATAGCGTTTGATAGAACCATGGATCCATTACTCTCGATACGCGAAGCTGGCCTCGGAAAAATAACTCACGGGCAAATAGTAAAAGTGTCTCCGGCAAAGATACCGAGGATAATTGGACGGAAAGCATCAATGATAAACCTTCTTAAGAAGGAAACAGAATGCAAGATAACCGTTGGGCAGAATGGTATAATTTTGGTCTCTGGGCCAACCCCAGATCATGAAAAACTCGCCATCTTAGCAATCGAAAAGATAGCCCAGGAGGCTCATACCTCGGGGTTAACCGACAGAATAGCTGAAATGATAAGAAGGGAGAAGGGGGTGAAATCATAGCCGGGAAGATTAAGTTGATTGATGAGAAAGGTTTAAGGACTGATGGGCGGAGGCCAAATGAGCTTAGGCCGATAAAAATGGAGGTTGGAGTGTTAAGTAATGCTGATGGATCAGCCTATATCGAGCAGGGGAAAAGTAAAGTATTGGCGGCGGTTTATGGCCCAAGAGAGCTACATCCACGCCACCTTGCGCTTCCAGACAGAGCTATTTTACGGTGCAGATATCATATGGCGCCATTCTCCGTTGAAGAGCGAAAGTCTCCTGCTCCGAGTAGGCGTGAGATAGAGCTCTCTAAGGTTATAAGAGAGGCTCTTGAACCAGCAATATTCCTAGAGAAGTTTCCGAGAACCTCAATCGATATATTTATTGAGGTCTTACAGGCTGACGGCGGAACAAGATGCGCTGGTACAACTGCTGCAGCCCTTGCGCTAGCTGATGCTGGAATACCCATGAGAGACCTTGTTGCAGCATGTGCTGCTGGGAAGGTTGATGGAGTCTTGGTTCTAGACCTTAATGACATAGAAGATAAGGAGGGTGAGGCTGATATGCCAGTATCTTACATGCCTAACTTAGGCTTAATATCACTTCTACAGATGGATGGAAGCCTAACCTTTGAAGAGTTCAAGCAGGTGCTTAACCTTGCATTAGAGGGATGTAAGCAAATATATAAGTTACAGAAGGAGGCTTTAAAGGCAAAGTATGTGGCGATAAAGGAGGAGGTTGAGACATGTCTTCAATCATGACATCCAAAATAAGGCAGAGACAGATATATCAGGTGATATCCTCCGGAAAGAGGCTTGACGGTAGGGGCCTGACAGACTACCGACCAATAAAAATAGAGAAGGGAATTATTGAGAGGGCTGAGGGTTCAGCGAGGGTTTTACTTGGCAAAACTGAGGTTATCGCCGGAGTAAAAGTTGAGGTTGGTGAGCCCTTCCCAGATAGGCCTAACGAGGGAACCTTTACAGTTAACTCGGAGCTTGTGCCACTAGCCTCACCAGAGTTTGAGCCAGGGCCGCCAAATGAAGACGCTATTGAGCTTGCCAGGGTGGTTGATAGAGGAATACGTGAATCGCAGGCAATCGACCTTGAAAAGCTTTGTTTAGTTCCAGGTAAGAAAGTTTATGTCATATTTATAGACATATATACTCTTAATCATGATGGTAACCTAATAGATGCATCTGCGCTTGCAGCCTTAGCGGCCTTAATGAACACTAAGATACCAATTTATACTGTTGAGAATGGTGAGATCAGGAAGACCTCTGAATATATGCCCCTGCCAATAAGGAATTATCCGATTGCCGTAACCTTTGCGAACATTGGTGACAAGATGATAGTTGATCCATGGCTTGAGGAAGAAGAGGTTATGAGCACGCGTCTAACAGTGACCGTTGATAAGGATGATAAGATAAGTGCTATACAGAAGGGTGGGGGGGGGGCCCTAGCACCACAACAGATTTTAGAGGCTGTTTGCATAGCTAAGGAGAAAGCCAGAGAATTAAGAAGGTTAGTGGTGGATAGCCTTGGTTAAAAAGGTTGGCCCAGCCAGAGGATTCGGCGCAAGATACGGAGTTTCAGTTAGGAGACGCTGGGTTAGCATAGTCGCCGAGATGAGGAAAAAACATACCTGCCCGAAATGCGGGTTTAAAGCCGTGCGCAGAGAGAGCATCGGTATATGGATATGTCGGAAATGCGGACTTAGATTCGCTGGCGGAGCATATACACCAACGACAAAAATTGGTGCAACTGCTGAGCATTCGACGAAGGGCACTTAAAAAATTGAGTTTTAGTTATGATCCTAGTAACAACTTCTCGTAGACCCACAAGAAGGATTAGAAGCTTATGTAACGATTTAACGTACTCGATACCGGGGCTCATTAAAGTTAATCGCGGAAAAATGAATTTAATTGAGGTTGGAGAAAAAGCTGTTCAAATGAATTCTGATAAGTTTATCATAGTTGATAGGTGGAAGGGTGGACCTGGGAGAATAAGGCTTTTTAAGATAACGGAAGAAGGGGTTAAGGAGACACCTCCCCGCCTCTATATCACCGGAATAAAGCTACGGAGGGAATTCAATATACCTCGAGAGTGGGTTAAAGAGAAAATTAACCTTCTTTTCTTAGAAGAGGATGGGGAAGAAAGTTCAGAAATAGAAGAATTTAAACTGACTATTTCAGAATTCTTCGGGATACCGACATTTAAGGTGAGTACTGAAACGCTTGGATATGAAGCATATATGAACATAACTGCTGGGGTGGACTGCTGGGCAATTATATCATTTTTTCGTCTGCCAAGCAGAATCGAGATTGGTCCACGCATAAAAATCTCACATATTGTGTGGGATGTATGATTAGGGGAGCTTACGCCACTTTACGCATAAAGTATCCTAGCGAAAGAGAAGCCGAAATTATTTATAAAGCAATTCGGCCAGAGACGAGAGTCGTATTAAGGTATCGGACTAAAGTTAATGTTTCGAGGAGCGGTGAATATATAACATTAACCTTTGAGGCAAAGGATACCGTCGCCTTGAGGGCATCGATAAACTCGTATCTGAGCTGGATTATATCACTTAAAAGTATCTATGATTTCTTAGAGAAAGAAACCCATTAATACTGTAGGGGCAGAGAGAATGAGGAATAAAATTAAGGAAATAGCTTTAAGCCGAATTGAGCGATTATTTAACCTCGCAATTAAGATGCTAAAGGAACGACCAGATCTATCGCAGAGATATATTGAAATAGCTAGGAAAATAGCTATGCGCGCAAGAGTACGAATGGGAAAAGAAAAGCGAATGCTGATATGCAGGCACTGCAAACGATTTATCTTTCCAGGAGTAAGTTCACGCGTCCGCCTGCAGCCGAGGAGAGAGCCCCATATAGTTATAACATGCTTATATTGCGGCAAGTATATGAGGAGACCATTGAGAAGGGAAAGACATGGGGAAACCGCGGGCTAGAAGGATGAGTACACATATAGAGGCAACGGTTCGTATAGGGAAGAAGGGAGTTACTGAAGCCCAGATAAAGGAGATAATAAAACAGCTTGATGCGAGAAAGAGAGTTAAGGTTAAGGTGTTAAGGTCAGCTTTAGCAGAAAACACCATAGAGGAAATAGCCCAGAAAGTGGCTCAAGAGACAGGCTCAAAAACAATCCAAGTGATAGGACACACATTTACACTTTATAAGCCTAAGCCTAAAAAGAGAAGGGCCTAGACAAGTTTCATGAACAGCAAAAAATAAGTATTTATAAGACCCCTTCTAGAATAGTGAAAGGAAAATAATAGCGGGGAGTAAGAATGCCGACACCATTCGATGTGCCCGCATCAACATTAATTAATAGGCTAGCAAAATATCTAAAAGAGAATTTTGATGTTATAGAGCCGCCTCCATGGGCAGCCTACGTGAAAACTGGTGTACATGCTGAGCGCGCGCCTCAAAGCCCAGACTGGTGGTATACTCGATGCGCCTCGATTCTCAGAAAGATCTATATTCTTGGCCCTATTGGTGTGGAGCGCTTGAGAGCCAAGTATGGTGGCAGAAAGAATAGAGGCGTTAGACCAAAACATGCAGCGAAGGGCAGTGGCGCGATAATTAGAAAGGCTCTTCAGCAGCTTGAGAGGGCTGGGTTGGTGCAGACAATTAGGGGTAAAGGGAGGGTAGTGACCCCCGAGGGAAGAAAGTTATTAGATATGCTTTCAGCGGATATTAAAAGGGATCTTGAAAAGGTTATTCCAGCATTAAGTAAATATTAGGAGGTGCAAATATGAGTTTCGGCGATGATGCGGAGATCGAGGAGATAAGGAGGAGAAAGCTTATGGAGCTGCAGCAGAAGATTCTTCAGGAGCAAGAGGCTATCGAAGCGCAAAAGAGAGCTGAAATGCAGAGACAAGCTGTACTCAGAAGGATATTGACCCCCGAGGCTAGACAAAGGCTAGCGAACATAAAGATGGTTAAGCCAGAATTTGCGGCTCAGCTGGAGACACAACTTATTCAGCTTGTGCAGCGTGGTCTCCTTCAGATCCCGATAGATGACGAACAGCTGAAGGAGATTCTAAGAAGGCTGCAGGCGGGTAAAAAGGATATTCAGATAAGGAGGATATAAACGTGGCTAGGTATAAACCACTAGCCAAAAAACTTAGGTTGATAAGCGCTGAAAAAGAGAATAGACCTGTTCCCTCGTGGGTTATAGCGAAGACTCTAGGTAAAGTTACGCGGCTGCCCAAAAGGCATTGGAGAAGGACTAAAATAAAGCCTTAGGGGAATTATATGAGCGAAGAGAAGGAGGAGAAGAAAAAGGAAGAGGGTGCTGAGGTGATAGAAGAGCGTATTTATACTGTCCCGCTTAGTAGATCCTGGATTATGCCTAGAACAAAAAGGGCTCCGAGGGCAATCCGCCTGCTTAAAGCCTTCATAAAGAGACATATGAAGGTTGAGGAAGACTCAATAAAAATCACAAGTGAGGTTAATGAGAAGATTTGGAGTAGGGGGATCCAGAAGCCTCCCCGTAAGATAAGGGTAAGAGTTACAAAAGATAAAGAGGGAATCGTAACTGTCCATTTAGCCGAAGGAGGATGATATGCCGATCTTTCTTTTAGATGTATTTGGAAGTGCGAGTATAGGCGTTTTCATGCGTGTAACAGAGAGAGTCGTAATCGTGCCGAACCAGTTTCCAGAGAGTAGGATAAAGAGGATCGAAAGTTGGTTTAAGATTCCTGTTATAAGAACTAATATAGGCGGATCTGTGCTTATAGGTTCACTTGTATGCGCTAACTCAAACGGTATAGTATTACCACATTTTGTGAGAGACGAAGAACTCTCAGCGTTCAAGGCTTTAGGTAAGGATATCAACATTACTATAATGGAGGAAAGCAAGAGAACAGCTTTCGGAAATTTGGTTTTATCAAATGATTATGGAGCAATCGCTGATCCAAGACTTAAAAGAAATGAAATTAAACTAATATCTGATACATTGGGTGTTGAGGTTGTAGAGGGGGAGATAGCCGGATCACCATATGTTGGGTCACTGGCGTTTGCGACAAATAGGGGGGTTTTAGCGCATCCTCTACTTAAGCCAGAAGAAGAAAAACTTTTAAGCGAGGTATTGAAAACTCAAGTTAGTGTTGGCACGGTCAATTGTGGAATACCGTATGTGGGAACCGGTCTCGTGGGAAACAGCACGGTTGTAGTTGCGGGCTCATTAACAACTGGTCCGGAGCTATTTATAATAGGTCAGGCGCTTAAGGTGGTCGGAGAAAATGAGTGAGATTAAAACGTATATGATTATTGGAAGGATAAACAAACCAAACTTTAAAATAATGTTTAAAAAGAATGTCAGGGCGTTAAAACCAGAGCATGCGGTAGAGGAAATATATAAGCTGATTGGCAGTAAACATAGGGTTAAGCGCTTCCACATAAAGATTATGAAGATCGAAGAGACCGTCGGAGATGAGAAGCGTTAATATAATATTACGTCGATAAAGCTTTAACAAGGTGTCTTTATCATGTCAACGCAGCCTAAAAATGTGGAAGATGAAATTAGGAGACTAATACTTGAGATTAGGCTTCTCGAAAGCACGGCTGAACAGCTACAGGCTAGGATGAACATTATTAACGCAGCTTTAGTAGAGCACAGCTTGGCTAGCATGGCGCTTGAGGGTATTGAAAATAAGAGCTCCGACCACATTTTTGTTCCTATTGGAGGGGGATCATATATCAAAGCTAGACTTGAGGACACCGATAAGGTCGTATATGGAATAGGTGCTGGGGTAGCTATCGAGAAGCCGCTTAGGGAGGCTAAGGAGGACCTTGCAAATAGGATAGCCGAGCTAAATAAGGCTAAGGCAGCATTAGAGCAGCAATTGAGCCAAGTTTTAGCTAGAATACAGGAAGGGCAGAGTAGGTTACAGGAGTTGGCTCCCTTGTTAAAGAGAGATGAGATGAAAAAGTAATGTTTGAGAGATTACGCGAGAATTTATCTGGGCTTATAGAAAAGATCTCCACAGTTGAACTTAAGCCAGATAAAATTCAGGAGATACTCTGGGAGCTAAAACTTACACTCATAGAAAATGATGTGGCATTAGTCGTTGCAGAGCATATATGTGGTGAGGTGGAGAAGAGGCTTTCTGGCCTAAAGGTCAGCAGATTTGAGGATAGACGTAAAATAGTCAAGGAAATATTAAGGAATGTTCTTTTAGACCTATTTATGCCCCAGGGCGAAGTAGACCTATTTAACCTCGTAGAGAGAAAGCGTAGTTTGAGAGAACCATGTATAATTGTTTTTGTTGGAGTAAATGGTACTGGGAAGACTACAACGATAGCTAAAATGGCAAACCTTCTTCTTAGAAGGGGTTACTCCGTATTATTAGCCTGCAGCGATACATTTAGGGCTGGCTCAATAGAGCAGCTCGAGCAACATGCCAAAAAGCTGGGTGTTCCAATGATAAAGCATAAATATGGCTCGGACGCTGCAGCAGTCGCCTACGACGCTGTCCAACATGCCAGGGCTAAGGGAATAAATGTTGTCTTAGTAGATACCGCCGGAAGGATGCAAACGAACAAGAATCTTATGGCTGAGATGGAGAAAATCGTGCGCGTTATTAGACCAGATCTCGTGATATTTGTTGGCGATGCTCTTACGGGGAACGATGCTGTCATGCAGGCCGAGGAATTTAATAAGCATGTGAATATAAATGGTTCAATACTAACTAAAATGGATGCTGACGCAAAGGGTGGCGCGGCAATATCAATAGTTTATGTCACCAAGAAACCAATACTATTTCTGGGAATTGGGCAAAAATATGATGATATAGAGGTCTTTAGGCCTGAAGTAATTGTAAATCGCATAATTAGTTCATGAAAAATGTTTGGAGGGATCTTAAAATAGGGATTGGTCAGATGAGTAACTCTCGGTCATAGGCTTACTTATCCCTTGACTCTTCCCACATCATCCCAAAATAGATAATGCCTTTGCCCTTAAATTTATCTTACTGCAAAAGGAAATGATGACAATTTAGGTATTTATCTTATGAGCATGTTGCCCATTTAGAAATTAGCCCATAAAAAATATTACGCGGATAAATTTCCGATTAAATATTACTTGGTTAAGTTTTTACCTTCTTTGAGAAGATATATTTTCGGTGTAAAAGGTTACACTCTTGACAGAGTGAGTCCTTGATGCAGTCGCAAAAAAGAAAATCCCTTAAAAGGAGAGTTGAGGAAGAATTCGATGAGAGCGCTTGCGCAAATAACCTTATTGAAACACTCTTGAGGAGCTTTTTAAAGAGTAAAAGTGATTATGGGTTAATAACCGACATAAGAACTAATGTAAACTATGTCTTTAATCTTGTAAGGGAGAAGATTGCCGAAAAGGATCTCGGTATATACGCGTTGAAGGTTAGGGGCGAGATCTACTTGTCAAAGGCTATTGAGCACTTCAACGAATTATATGAGGTTATAAGAGGAAGATCCCAACTGATAGTGAAAAAGGATATAATCGAGATTTGGGATGATCCTAATAATAGGATACTGCATTTTCTAATACCATCATTAAGAAGACATTTACCAATAGAGTATGATAATGAGCGAGAGAGGGAGGAAATTATAGAGGATCTTTTAGAATCCCCTTTAGACTAACGATAATTCTTCTTTTTTAACGCCTAGGCTTCTCTTTCTTACCAGTAATTAAGTCTTTAAGGGCTATACCATTAACCGTTACGACTTTCCATCTGACTCCCGGGATATCCCCCATGGAGCGCCCTCTCGAGCCACCTATCCCAGCAATAATGACCTCATCATGCTCGTCAACAACATTCAGAGCTCCGTCGCCAGGTAGGAAGGCTGTTACAACCTTGCCGTTCTTTATCAACTGGACTCTAACACACTTTCGTATAGCACTGTTCGGCTGTTTGCTCTCCCTGCCAACTTTCTCTAGAACTATACCGCGGGCCATTGGAGCGCCTTCGAGGGGATCCGCTTTTTCATCGAGCATCAGCATACGTCTCTTATAGTATCTATCCTTCCAACGGAACTTCTTCCTTCTTAATTTAAGTTTTCTTGCCGCGAATTCCCCTTTTGGCTTCTTAGCCATGTTCCTTACCCTGCATCTTCACATTATTTGCCAACTTAGATTATTAAAACATTATCTATATTAAAATAACGCTTTGCGAGAATCCTTGCTTTTTCGGCGTTCCGCCCATTTTTCCCTATAGCAACACCCTTATCTTTACCATCTACTGAAATGACAGCTATCACACTTCCATTAGCCCTCTTAGTTATACGGACCTCTTTAACATTCGCTGGCTTCAAAACATTCTTTAAGAACTGTACGGGATCTTCGGAAAACTCAACTATCTCGTATTTCTTCCCGGTAATTTTTTCAAGGAGCGTTATATTTCTTCCGCCTTTACCTATTGCTAAACCAGCTTCTCCCTCTTTAATCACGAAGATTATTCTATCAAATTTGTTGTCGATTATGCAGTCTCTAACCATGGCGCCAGTTATGCTTTCAAAGAGACGCATGTGCTCCAGCTCTTCATTGGTTAGGCGAATACCCTTAGACATTTTCACCACCCGCAAACTCAAGTATATTTGAGTCGCCCGGGTCTCTTATAGTGAGGGCAGCAACTATGAAAGGTTTTCCACATACTGAGCCTAAATCTATGCTGGAGCCAGGATATATAAGTAACGGAATGCTGGATAATTTACAATACTTTTCGATCTTTTCACGTATATTTTGTGGACAGTTTGAGGCAATAACTATCATTTTGGCCCTACCAGTTAAAGCACTTTTCACAGCAGTATTTGAGCCAAATAAAACTTTTCCACTCCTAACAGCTATGCTGAGAGATTTATCTATTTCACTCTTACTAAATTTACTCAACTCTCCGACCCGCCCCCATAACCAAAGGGTGCTGTTACATAAATATCCACTATTCCCGTGCCAACGGGTATTATTTGGCCAACAATGACGTTCTCAGCCACGCCCTTGAGAGGATCGACCTCGCCCCTAATGGCTGCCTCAACAATATTTGGGACTGTTATCTCAAAGGCTGCTCTGGCTAAAACGCTTGGTTTCTCGCCGCTAACTCCATGGCGGCCTATCTGCCTAACAGTGCCAGTAACGGTCATTACATCAGCCACAAGCATTACATGCCTAATGTCAACATCTAATCCCTGTTCATGTAAGACGCTCATAGCCTCCTCAATAATAGCGTTTCTAGCAGCTTCTATACCCAGCGTCTTCTCTATCTCATGAATATTATTTGTCGTTGTTCTCGTTGGATCGACACCAATAACCTCTAAAACCTTGGATAGCTTAGATCCATCAGTCCTTATAATCCACTCTCCATTCTCTTCAGACACATAAACCCTCTTTATACCAGGTATACCCTTCACATGATAAGATATAACCTTACTCAATAGCTTTTTCGTATCCATTTTCTTCTTAGGCTCAACAATCATGTTATCTTCCTCAAATCTTACCGAGCAGTTTGGAATATTAACTATTTTACTCAGAAACTCCAAAGTTATGCCGCGCTCATTCATACTCCGCTTATTCAGCTTAACTATTATGCTGCCAGTCTCTGGGTCTATATAAGTCTCATCCGAAATATCTCCAATGGTTGTATACAGAATGTTTTGGGCAACCTCCATCGCCTTCTCCCGGCTCCTCTTATGCTCCTCATCGAGATAAATTGTCATCACTGGTGTTGAGGGCTCTCTCCTAGCGTCAACAATTTCAATTAGCCGTGGTAGACCGAGGGTTACATTCTGCTCTCTAACACCGGCATAGTGGAACGTTCTAAGAGTCATCTGCGTGCCGGGTTCGCCAATAGATTGAGCTGCCACGATCCCAACGGCCTCTCCGGGTTCAACCAGCGCCTTCTTATATCGCTTCACGGCTAAATTAACAGCTAGGTCTACGCCCTCCTTACTTAGATTAGAGGTTAGGAGCCCCTCCATAAGCTCACGTGTAAGTAGCGGTGTGAGCTCACCCTTGATTTTATTCACCTGTTCTTCTATATATTCTCTTGGGGCTGGCTCACCCGCCTCAACCATGAGTCTAACCTGTTCAATAAGCCTACTAATATTTACGGCCTTTCCATGGTCGCTCTTAGATGGGTCTACACCGTCTTCACCGTAAACGAACTGGATTATTTCACCCAGAGGATTTCTCACAGTTCCATCATATTCAACGCGTAGGTGCTCAAGAGCATTAATCAACCTCCTCTGCATGTAACCACTCTGCTGGGTTCTCACAGCCGTATCTACTAGACCTTCACGCCCACCCATTGCGTGGAAGAAGAACTCTATTGGATCTAAACCATCCCTATAAGATGAGTATACGAAGCCTCTAGCCTTAGGCGCCGGATCCCCGAGCATGAAGTGCGGTAGGGCTCTCTCCATGTATCCACGTATAATACGCTTTCCCCTAACAGACTGCTGCCCAAGCATGGCAGTCATCTGACCAATATTTAAGGTTGTCCCCCGAGCACCTGTTTTTGTCATAATTATGCCAGAATTCTCCATACTGAGATCCTCTTCAGCAATTTTCCCGGCTTTTTCTCTAGCCTCGGCAAGCTCATTCATCACGTAGAGCTCAAAGGAGTCCTCAAGAGTTTGGCCTGGAAGTCTCTCAAGGGTCCCTTCGCGTAAAGCTTTGACCAGCGACTCTATCTTCCTCTCAGAATTCCTTATTATTTGGCGTATTTTCTTTTTAGCCTCAGCCGATAGATCAAGCTCATCAATTGAATATGTGAAGCCCCGCATGGTTATGAATGCATTAAGAAGGCGGCATAGCTGATTAAGGAATTTTCTGCCAGTCTCCGTGCCATAATCCTTTATTATCCTATGTAACACGCTTTCAGACTTTTCAGCGCCAATGGAGTTCTTGTCAATAACACCCTTGATCAGGACACCGTCTTTAATGACAACATAAGCATCATATGGACACTGCTCCTTCAAACACACATTACAATTTCTACAGACGCTTGATTTAATGGTATAATTAAAGTCTTTTGGCAGGAATAAACTAAATATTTGCTTTCCAGTCCATAGGGGCTCAGGCTTTTTAATAGCGGGCTCGGGGAGAGGTCCATCATAACCAGCTGCAGTTAATAATTCGCAGACTTCTTTCTTATTTAGGAGAGTATCTTTTCTTGTTAGAAGATAGGCTGCCGTAATAAAATCTCTTATAGCGCCTATTATAGGACCACCGAATCTTGGTGAAAGTATATGATCCTGAACCTGCATTAACAGACGGGCTTCCGTTTGGGCCTCCTCGCTTTGTGGGACATGAAGGTTCATCTCATCTCCATCGAAGTCCGCATTGTATGGCGGACAGACACATAAGTGGAGCCTAAAAGTCTTACCGGGGAGCACCTTAACATAATGGGCCATTATAGACATTCTGTGGAGGGAGGGCTGCCTATTAAATATAACTATATCGCCATCCCGGAGATGCCTCTCAACAATAAAGCCCGGCTCAAGTGCCTCAGCAAGCTTCTCTCTATCACTAACGAATTCAAGCCTAATACGCTTACCATCAGGCCTAATAATATATTGGGCTCCGGGATAAACGTTCGGCCCGTTTCTCACAAGCTGGCGGAGACTCTCAATATTCCATGGTGTAACTTTTTCTGGAACAGTTAATCTCATGGCAATGCTTATCGGGACGCCAACCTCATTTATGTCTAAGTTTGAGTCTGGGCTGATAACTGTGCGGGCTGAAAAGTCAACCCTCTTACCTGAAAGATTGCCCCTGAATCTACCCTCCTTACCCTTAAGGCGCTGGGATAATGTCTTGAGAGCTCTCCCAGAGCGATGCCTCGAGGGTGGTATACCCGATGCCTCATTATTAAAGTATGTTGTGACGTGATACTCCAGAAGCTCAGATAAATCCTGTATTATTAGGGTAGGTGCTCCAGCCTCGATATTCTCCTTTAATCTCTGATTTATCCTTATTATGTCGACAAGCTTATGTGTTAAATCATCTTCAGATCTTATTCCAGATTCAAGGGTTATAGATGGCCTAACATATACTGGCGGGACTGGCAACACTTGTATAATCATCCATTCAGGACGGGCGCTTTTTGGATCAAAACCAAGTAATTCAAGGTCTTCATCTGGGATCCTCTCAAACCTCTCTCGTATAACGCTCGCGTTTAATCGCTGCGACCCACCCTCCTCCATGTACTCATGGAATATTGTTGGTTTTGTGTACTCTATCTTATATTGCTTTACGCCGCACCACGGACACTCACGGTTCTTTTTAGCCTCCTCAAAAACTCTATTATAGAAGGCTGATGGCACATTCCCAAGAATCTTTTTAAGCCTCTCCATCCTAGCTCTCAAAGATTTTATCGTTTTATCCGGAAGTAATAGGCGACCACAATTTCTGCAGATAACCTGTAAGAGATTATAGATAATCTCAGCGAATTCTACATGGATTACTGGCACCGCGAGTTCTATGTGGCCAAAGTGCCCCGGGCAATTAACTGATGTATTGCCACATGTTTTGCATCTTTGTCCTGGCTCTAGGACCCCGAGGCGGCTATCCATAAGGCCTGAAGATATTGGCGCCCCATCTTCATCATAAGTGTCAGCCGTTTGTATCTCTACCACAGATAGCCTTCTGATTTCTTGTGGTGAGAGAATCCCGAATTTAATATGATCTATTATCTTATATATCTCTTCGGCAACCGCCATTCTATGTCCTCTCCTTTAACCTAAGTCTTGGCGCAATACATAGGCTCATCAATTCCTGGAGCAATAACTTAAATGCGTATGAGACTACAACTGGGGATACTCTAGCTTTATCGCCACATAAGTGACATACGTACTTCCGTTGCCTCATATCATAATAGGCTATAAAACCACAGTTTTCGCATATATAAAGCGTATACTTATCCGATTCCTCAAGAAGCCTATCTTGAAGGAGTATGGCGGCTCCATGACCAATTAAGCAGTCTCTCTCCATCTCCCCAAAGCGCAGTCCACCGCCCCTAGCCCTTCCCTCAGTAGGCTGCCTAGTTAACATTTGGACTTGGCCCCTAGCCCTCGCATGTATTTTATCAGCAACCATATGATGCAGCTTCTGGTAATAAACAACCCCAACGAATACATCCGCCACATATTTTTCTCCGGTTATACCATTATAAAAGACTTCCCGACCAGTATAACTAAAGCCTAAGTCAATAAGCATCCGCTTTAAGATCTCGCCCCTCTTTTCTCCCACAAACGGTGTTCCATCCATAAATTCTCCTTTAAGGGCGGCTATCTTACCTGCCATAGACTCTAAAAATTGTCCTATCGTCATCCTAGATGGGATAGCGTGGGGATTAATTATTATATCTGGAACGATTCCATCTACTGAGAAGGGCATGTCCTCTTGTGGGACAACCATTCCTATAACGCCCTTCTGCCCATGTCTTGAGGCAAACTTATCGCCTATCTCAGGTATTCGTTCATCCCTAACTCTAACCTTAACCAGTTTGTTCCCTTCATTTGTTTCTGTTATGAAGACCGCGTCGACAATACCCTTCTCTGAGGGTCTCATCTCAACAGATGAATCTCTCATCGTCGGGCCTCGAACCTCGAACTCCTTATACTCTTCTAAGAACCTCGGCGGGCTTATCCTACCTATTAATATATCTCCGCCCGAGACCTCGGCTTCAAGGCCAACTATCCCATCGGGTTCAAGAAGACGATAATATTGCTCACCACGATAGCCTCTTGTTCCCGGCTCAGGTATAGCTAATTTATCTCTTAATCCCCCCAGATACTGGCGGCACTCAGCCTCATAAAGCCTATAAAATGTTGAGCGAGCCAAACCACGCTCTATCGAAGCCTTGTTAATTATTATTGCATCCTCCATATTATATCCTTCATATGAGAGAACTGCAACAATGCAGTTTTGCCCGGAGGGTCGCAAATTATAGCCGATTATTTCCATAGGCTTAGTTTTGACGAGAGGCTTTTGCGGGTAGTGGAGTATATGGGATCTTGAATCAACCCTCAATGGGAAGTTTGATGCATATATTCCAAGAGCTTGCTTCGCCATGGCTGATTCATAGGAGTTACGTGGAGACTGGTTGTGTTCTGCGTAGGGTATTAGCGAGGCGCATATCCCAAGGATCGCGTAAGGCGTTATTTCAAGGTGAGTGTGCTCGGGGGTTACATCTTCTGGATAAAGGGCTATGTAGGCGTTCTCTTCCTCCTCAGCGTCCAAATACTCGATTATACCGTTCTTTACCAAATCGCTCCAAGACCACTCCCTAGAGATTATTCTCTCAATATGCTCTTTCCTTAATTTTGGCACACCATTCTCAACAATTATCAGAGGTCTACGTATTCTCCCCTCATCACAATTAACATAAACCTCACGTCTATTAACACCATATCTCTTATCGAAATAAGCGACGTTAATCTCAGGCGAAATTTCTCCCCTACGCCTAGCCCTTCTCAAGTTTTCAACTAAGTATTCTGGATCCTCACAGTAGCCTATTGGAGCACCATTCACAAAAACCTTTGCGCCATTCCTCTTTAAGTTCTCGTCAGCTTCGAGTAGAGGAACAACGCCACGCCTATATAGTTCCCGTCTAACCTTATCTGGGTCAATGCCGATTGAGAGGGATGCTGAGAGAGCAAGATTCTTAACAAGCCCGCAATTTGCGCCCTCAGGTGTCTCATTTGGACAGAACCTCCCCCAATGGGTTGCATGGAGATCCCTAGCCTCAAAATTTGGCTGGCCGCGACTTAATGGCGACTGAACTCTCCTGAGGTGACTATAGGTTGATATTAAGTTGGTTCTATCGAGGAGCTGTGTTATACCAACCCTGCCGCGACCCCAATTTCCAGTTGCTAGGGCATGCTGCAACTTCTCGGTTATTATCCCAGGTCTGACGGCAACAGAGATGCTTATTATACGCTTTTTTGAACCTATCCTCTCAATCTGATATTTAATGTCGCGGCAAAGATTCCTGAAAGCCACACGGAACAAGTCGGCGAGAAGCGGGCCAGCTAACTTTAGCCTCTTATTCTTCACGTGATCCTTATCATCTGGTTTCCGCCTACCCAATTTCAACTCAATGAGCCTAGCAGCCATCTCGCCGAGTAAATATGCTTTCTCAACTCTTTTGCTAGGTGTTCTCCCAATATGTGGCATGAAAATTCTATCTAGTATTGCCTCAGCTCTCTGTAGTCGATAGCTCTTAACTTGACCATGCGCAACTCTGTTTCCAATATATAGTAAACCTTCTTCAACGGTAGTTACTTCGGCAGCCTCCTCAAATGATGGTTCAAGCTCGCTTTGAATTTCCTTATCTAAAGAGACGGCTTCAGCTATCTCTTTGTCTGATTCAAGCCCAAGAGCCCTCATCAAAACAACAAAAGGTATTTCTGATGGGACTCCGGGTATAGAAATACTTAGCGCACCGTTCGGCTTCATGCGCATTTCTATCCTGGCTCTAAAACCAACAGTTGTCGAGAAGATTTTAGCCTTATAGACTGGAGTTGATCCCTTTATCTCGGCATCCACAAGAATACGATTTGGAGCGAGATCCTCAAGCGCGACGATGACTCTTTCAGAACCATTAATTATAAAGTATCCTCCCGGATCTAGAGGATCCTCACCATGCGCAATAAGGTCTTCCTCTGATAAACCATAGAGATGGCAGAATTTAGATTTAAGCATCGTGGGAATATCGCCTATATAAACGACTTCTTTTTCTACCTCTTTGCCGCCGAGAACGGTTATCATCTCAACTGAGATTGGCATAGCGTATGTCAGATTCCTCAGTCGGGCCTCCATGGGATAAATTTCATGCCGTGTGCCATCAACCTCGGTGGTATAGGGCCCATAAATAACACCATTCTCAGTCTCACGCGCAATAAAAACTTTACCAAACCTTATTTTATATGGCTTTTCAGGAACTTCTATCTCTATCTCACCAACCTCGTTAATTATCTCCTGGAGGCCGTGCTCTATAAACTCATTATATGAGTCAAGATGCTGCCTAACAAGACCCTTCTCTTCAATAAACGATTTAAGCACTATGAAAGCTTCCTCAGGGCTAATCAACCCCTTTATATCCCTCCTAAGACCATAAGCTTAAAACTAGAATTATATAAAGGTTCCATCATACCCCAGCAACTCTATGGCAAAATAAACAATAAAGGAGAAACTAATAAACTTTGCTTTTTTAAAATGAAAATTTAAAGGCTTAAAATAAATTATGCCCCAGCTCCGCAGGCCGACGTCATAATCCTGGCTAGACCACGGGTCCAATACGTTTGTTGGCGGACCCGGGGGGATTTGAACCCCCGACCTCCGGCTTTCTGCGCTGGAGCCCCAAGTTAAAATATGATTATGAGCATCAATTAAATATTTTCTTGCTACTCTGCTATTTTTAAGTTTTCTGTCAGCTTTAGCTTAATGGGATCTTGAAGCCTTGAATCTTCTTCATGGACAGAAGTATTGGGATACCTACTATTAAGGAGACTATCACTACCAATATGTCCTCTATGTATGAGCTTATTGCTCCGGCTATGAAGATAGCGTATACCGCCTCGGTTGTTAGACCAAAAAAGGAGAAGAGACCCGCTGGGATAAAGAGAAAAATTCTCACCAAAGAATCTGTCGCCGTCGATATAAAAGATATTAGAGCCAAAGGCACAGTTAGATGCTTTGAATCCTCATTATAGATTCTTCTACCGATTTTTGCTACTGGGTAAATTAGGACAAGCGCAATGAATATATCTATTATAGCCCATAATGGAAGTTCTCTTCCAAGCGGATGTATAAAGTATGCTGAAAGCATTACGCCATAAATGGCTATGACTGACCTCCAGTTCCCTTTGGCAAGAAGCCCCGCAGTTAAAGCCCCTATTGGCTCAGCAGTTATTCCAAACATCCAAAAATCTGTGGGCTTAATTATTCTAGCGACCACGCTGCCTATAAATGCTGATGTAAAGCCAGCCCAAGGACCAAGAACAATGCCCTCGATGGGCTCAAGATAAATTGCCCAGTTGCGCCATAGCTCAAACGGCATAAGATATAATATTATGTGAAGAGAAGCAAAAATTCCTATGAATGCGGCTTTTCTCGCAAGCATAAACGCTGTATCACCAGGTTATTACTTTTACTATTTTCGCCCAGAGAGTATAAAAGTATTGCCAAGTTACTAGGGGAGGAAAACCTCTCAAAGATATATCATGTTATTCTGAATTCCCTTATTTGGGCGTCATCTATTGCCACCGCCATTATCTCGCTCCTCTCTCCTCCGCGCCTGAAGATCACTTTTACTTGAACATTTTTTGGAGCGTCCGAGTAGCGTACTGTTAATGCCGCTGCCTTCTCCACAACTTTTAAGCTCGGTTCACCTATGATCAGCGTTATTGGCCCCACATAATCGCTGACAGACAAGTATGGCATCATGTTCTTTTCGGCTATTAACAAAAGCCTATTGTTTTCATCCATATTCCTTCCAACTATAACCTTAACCCCATTAATCCTAAAGTGCCTACCAGTCGTCAGAAGGATGGCATCGTCTAGGGTTAATTTCCCTTCGTGGCTTAAGTGATCTCTTAATCTGCGGGCGATCTCTGGGTCGGTTAATAAGCACCCTCCAGAGGGGGTTGGATAATTTTTTAGGCCATATTTCGCAGCCAACTCAATCTGCATCTTTCTTCTCCTACCCCTGATGGCAAATAGCTTCTCTCTATCAATCCACCCCATTCTCTCGGCTTCAGTTGGCGGCAGAAGTTTGGCCGATAATGGCCTTAGAACCTTGCCCTCAAGCCCTGCTTCCCGCTCTATTATCTGCATAGCCCTAAATCTTTGAGAGAATGGCCTCTCATCGAGAACCTCCCCCGTCACAAGGAAATCGGCGCCTATCTTCTCAGCAACCTCTTTAGCCTTTTTAAACATGAGTATTCGGCAATCTATACATGGATTCATCTGGCTTCCATAACCATGTCGCGGATTAACAACAATATCAAGGAAATCTTGGCCTAGAAAGACTACATGAACCTTTATACCTAGCTCCTCAGAGATCTCGTTTATGAATTTGGGGTTATATTTATAGAAGGGTGTTACAAAGTGGATTGCATCAACATCTATTTCCTGTTCCAGGACTATTTTTGTAGCGAGTAAGCTATCTAAGCCGCCAGAAAGTAATACAAGAGCTCTCGGCTTATCTCTTCTTAACACCATATATTTTATAGCTCCTCTACATCAATTTTATTAAACATAACATAGTTATAAATATAAGCTGAAACATGTTACATGAATTAAAAAGTGATCAGATATGCTGGTTGAGTATGAGGTCGTAAGATTCGACCTACTTAATCGCACCTTTGAATCCTTAAAGAATGCCATTGTGCTCGAGGAGATAATCAACATATATATTAATGGGGATTTCTACGCATCTTTCCACTGCCTACCCACGCAGCTCAAGGAGCTTATAGTGGGGCACCTCCTAACCGAAGGCATAATAGAAGACGTTAAAAATATTGTAGGCATAGAGGTCTCTGGAAAAAACATCTATGTTAAATTACATGGTAATACTCCATCTGCTCCTAGGGAACAACGATTGATAACTACTTTTTGTAGTGGTAGTAAGATTCAACAGCATCTTTTAGAGAAAATTCACAAAATGAGGCCTAGTAAAGCTAAGTTTTTTGTTGAAGTCGTCTTTAGGGCTGTCGAGGCATTGGACTCGTTCTCCTCAGTTTACAGGGCTTCGAGGGGCTCTCATGGCGCAGTCCTCGTTAATGAGGATGGAAATGTTATATCGTTTTCGGAGGATGTTGGCAGGCATAATGCGATCGACAAAGTTATTGGCGACGCCGCCCTTAAGGGCGTAGACCTCACGAGACTACTCTTAGCATCCACTGGCAGACTTACATCAGAAATAGTCGTTAAAGCCGCTCAGGTTGGGATACCAGTTCTAGCCTCACTTGCAGCTCCAACAAGCTTAGGCATAAGTATAGCTAATAATCTCGGGTTAACACTCATAGGACTTATCGGGAGAAGATACTTCAACATATATACATTTCCAGAAAGAATAGAGAGCGGAAGATGAACCAATTCAAATTGATGTTTTTAAAAGCCAAAAATGTCGTAAAGCGTAAAAACATATGACGCTAAAAATATAAAACGAAATTCTCCTTTTTACATCTGATAGCGGTTCTGAGGAGACGTAAGAATGCTTGCAACTTTAAAAATATATTGCCAAGAGATGATTTCATGTTAAAGGGAAGAGAACTATTTCTGGTAGCCTCGGTTATGGCATCATTCTTAACCCCATTTATAGCAATAGCCGTGAATATCGCTCTTCCATCCATATCTAACGCCTTTAACGTCGATCTCACTATCGCTAATTGGGTCGCTAATTCATATCTGATCTCTATGGCTTCAACAATATTGCTGATAGGAGCTGTAGCAGACTGGATTGGAAAAGAGCCAGTATTTGTTATTGGAGCAATAATCTTCGCGGCCACATCATTCTTAACCCCATATTCAGGGAGCTTTGCTCTCCTTATAGTTTTAAGATGCCTTCAAGGAATTGGATCCGCCATGATCTCTGGGACAGCCGTTGCAATACTCGCTAGCATATTTCCGGAGAAAACTGGCTTTGCGATTGGGCTGAATACGGCAGCCGTGTATGTGGGGACGACGCTCGGCCCATCTTTAGGCGGCTTCCTCGTCGATTACGCTGGGTGGCGCTCACTTTTCATACTAGTGGGTGCAGTTGCCCTCCTAAGCGCCATATTAGCTCCTCTCGCAGTAGATGTTACCAAAAAGAGTTTAGGAAGAAAGCCGCGATTTCAAACACTATTAATATTTGCCATATCCGCAATCCTAGTTACCATTGGCTCCTCATATATCAGCAGCTTACACGGCTCAATAATTCTATCTTTGGGGCTGATAGCATTTATATCAACGTTATATATAGAATATGAAAAGACCCTAAACCTCATTAAGGAGATTTTTGGAAGAAAAGTTTTCTTAGCATATATAACGGCCCTTCTGAATTATGTCGCTACATACGCTCTTTCAATATTATTCAGTAACTTCTTGCAGGTTGAAAGGGGATTTAAGGCTAGAGAAGCGGGAATTATACTACTGGCGCAGCCACTCCCCCAAATGCTTTTATCCCCAGTAGCTGGACATTTAGCCGATAAATTGAACCCAAGTTTACTTACAGCTGTTGGTATGGCCTTAATCGTATTAGGCATAGGATCTTCGGTGATAACATATAAATGGTTAATCTCACTAATCGTCTCATTATTCCTTATCGGAATAGGCTTCGCGTTCTTCGCATCACCAAACACAACACAGGTTATGCATGGCGTCCCAAGAGAAGCATTTGCATTGGCATCATCATTCCTGGGTTTAATGAGGTTTCTGGGCCAGTCTTTAAGCACATCGATATTAACAGCGTCAATGCTCGCACTAAAGCCATTTATAGTTTCCATGGAAACAGTACTATTGATATATGCTTTTATAGCTGCCTGCGGGACTATTACGGCTATATTTTCAGCATATCAGTAGACCTGAAACTTAACCAAAAAATTGGAGTTAGATTATGGGCGCGCTTGCTCTCTCAAGTTTCTTTATTAGCTTATCATAGGTCATCTCGTTGAGAATAGACCAATCAAATTCCTCCGCTTCTCGCATCTCAAGCCTTATGGCGTTATTCAGGCATACAGCTATACACGAGCCAAAACCATCACAACGTCTCTCATCAACAAGTTTAGACTTACCATTAACTATCTGGAGGGCCCCGGTTAGGCAAGCTTCAATACATCTACCACATCCGACGCATTTATCTTCGTCCACTACTACAATTAACCTTACACTTCTAGGCATAACAAATCAGCCCGCTTATTTTTAGTGGTGCCCATGCACTTCTCTCTCAGCTCTCATCATTGATTCATCAAGTACCCCCGGTCTATAAGGCTCTATCTTACGAGTATACACCCTAACGATGTAGTGTTTAGAGTTTATCTCTTTCCCAGTCTCCTTGATAGCTCTTGCAATCATCATGTGTAATGCGTGGCAGCATGGAACCTCCATAGCGTAGACCTCTAGGTCTCTAGCCTTAGTCTCCTTTATGATCAGGGAGATTTTACTCATCATCCTATTGGGGTCTTCGAGGAGCGGGCAGCCAATTATGACTGGGCTACCCTCCCTAAATTGTTTTCCGATCTCCTCGCCGAGTAAGGCTGCGCAGTCGGCAGCTATGATCACTTTATCTTGCATTAGAAATGGTGCTTGCGGATGAGCTAAAAGAATTTTAACTGGCCATTGAATGCTCATCTACTCCCTCGCTCCTCCCCAATAAATTTTCTTAGCTCCTTAGCTCTATCCTTATTAATGAGTCCCCTACTTTCTAGATCGGTGATGCACCTTTCCGCATATTCACACCAGGATAGGCATGATTCTGATGGCTCGCGGTAAACGATCCTGCCACACTTGGGGCATGTAAGATGCGTCTCATACTCAAAGAATTCTATTTCTTCGTCACAAAAGGGGCATCTTCTAATTATTATCTGCGGCTCAACCAGGCTCCTTATACCTGGGCAACGCTTAAACATCATAAACACACTCAGTTTAATTTCACTCAATGCATCCTATTAAAATCTTCCCGAAAAATTTCGGCTTTCATCATAAATAACAAAGCAATCTTAATAAAACTGTGGTGGGCACTCCTCTTCGTCCCTCGTAACCTTTAGTAGGAGCCTTAATTTAGTGGTTCTTGTTTTTAGGTCAGAGTATAAATGTTATTGATTTTGATGGCGAATGGTTATTACAGAATAATTATCTTCTTCTTGACCTCTTCAGGATTATTCACTATTTCGGTTAAGTCTTCAACCATTTCAAGGGTTCCAAGATAATTTCCATCTTTATCCCTAACAGCGGTTACAATAACTCTAATTATTCTATCCCCGAGCCTAGTCCAGTACTCCCTGTGATCTATCTTGCCGCCCTTTAGTTCATTAACAATATTTCTAATGAGACTCTCAAGTCTGGGTGGGTGACAGTATTCGACTCTCCTACCTATAAGGGTCTTTGTCCTAGCAAACCCTTTTCTGAATATGCTCTCGGAGAAGAATACTACCCTGTCATTGGTGTCAGCATAAGTTAGTTCTATCGGCAGATGCCTAAAAATTGCCTCAACTTCATCTCTGCTAAGAAAGCCGGTTTCAAACTCTAGATCTCCCTCAGATCTCGCTTGGTAAGTGTCTGGCGCTAGTGTAGCTATTGCAGCAAATCTAAATTCATCTGGGAGCTTCTCGATCTGCTCTGGTGTGATAACGCCACTAACCTCATGTGGCAGTATAGGCTTGGCTTTAGGCGTCCACTCAACCTCAATTGGTATTAAGTAACCTATTCTCTTCGCCTCTTCATGTATGGCCGCCCATTCTCCCTCGGAGAAGAGGACTGATATTGATGGGAAGAGTATTCTCTCCTCCCTGAAGATCAAGTCGGTTAAATCTTTCGCCAGCTCCCTAGCTTTCTCAGCTACGCTCTTAGCATAGCTGGATGGATCGGATAACCCCCTCTCAATAAGTATAGCCAGCTCTCTAATCTTGAGTACTGCCTGATCCTCCTTACCCCATAGAACTCTTGGGACGGCTGTTATGCCCCTCCTCTCAAGATATGGAAATATGAGCATCTGAATCTTCCTATAATGCAGCCTAAATCTTCTGAGCTCAGACACCACATCGATAATAGCCCTCAAATAACTTATAGCTTCGTTCGGCTCCGCTTTACTCAAAGACTCGGCATATATGTTCAGGGCTTCCGCCAACTTATATATGCGCTCATTCTCCCTAGAGAGGAGTTCTAATGGGTGGCCCTTTGGAATGCTCTTAAGCTCTGCAGGGCATAATAGATCCCTCAGCAACTCGATATGTAAATCACAGAGTCTGAGAATCTCTGAGATAGGTATACCTTCCTCTAGAAGTTCCTGCTCAGCTAAAGGTATATCAGAGGGCGAAATCCCCTCTAAAGCATCTTTAAACTTACGTTTCAACTCCTCTATGGATGAGCCCTTGTGCAATTCCTTCAAAATATTCTTTAGAGTCTCAATCTTCTCCCTACTAATTTGGGACATTTTCCCCCCAATTAATAATTCGGGGGGTCATTGTATATAATTTTCCCTTAATTTTTCGGAATGTGTTTCTCTAGGATCCCCGTACCCCCTTTAGATGGTCTCAAAATAGTTTTCTAGGAGTCTCCGCATCCCCCTTCTTAGGATTTCAGAGAGGGTTGATGGGCTTATCTTAAGCCTACGTGAGAGCTCCACTATACCAATCTTTTTTGGGTGATCGAAGAAGCCGGTTTCTAAGGCCAACCACAGGGCTACCTCCTGCTTTTCAGTCAATAGCGAAGTTCTCCTACTATATCTCCCAATACCTAAAACCCTGGGCTTAAAGTTGAGGGACTCCAGTATTGAGATTATGTCCTGCGCTGTTTCGGGGTTAGGGGCTACGAATGTATAGATAAACTTATCTTCCCCAACACTCCACGCGGTCATTAGGAAGGCTCCCTTAGAAATTATTGTATTGCATACATTACAACCTTCGGTCTCAAACCATGCTGTTGCCTCATCCCCAAACGCAACACTATTTTTCAACTTCACGCTAGAATGTTTTGTAACCTTGTTGAGGTCACCCCTCGATATTCTCACTAAATGCCTAGAGACTCCACGACGCAGACGCCTGACATCAAGAACTGTGAACCTGGGAATACCTAAATCTTTCAATAACCTCAATATTTTACACTCTTTATTAACAATCTCGATTGAGACGCGATAAGGGGACTCACCCTTCGCCCTGCCCAATATCAAATCACTTCCAATAAAAGAGACTAATAACACTCGCTATAAGTTTATCAGCGCCTCCCAAAATCTTCAGGTAAATTATCTAAAGCTTTACTGCACGCCTACCAAATATTACGAATACTGTAATACATAATATTGTTAATATTGCAGCGACCACTAAGAGAAGAGTTACATTTGCTCCTGCCCCAAGGATTATGGGTATTGGCCCTAGAAGGAGAATTATGCCGGAAGAACCTGCGAACCCTGAGAATAAAGCTGCTATCATTAAAATAATCACCCCAATGAACACTATTATGAATCCAGCGAAGAGCACCTTCATGGCCGTTGAAAATGATGGCGCCGTTTCCTCAAGTTCTCCTGGAAGCTCCTCCACCCCACTCTTTCTATAGCAATCTGAGCATAGCCATGTGTATAAATCTATACATTGTTCACATACGGCTCGGCCGCACTCCTGACAGATATACCTTGAGTTCCTCTTGCCACACTTCTCACATACCCTCATCATCCCACAGCTCCAGCATTTACCCGCCAAGCATGAATTTCACAATTATGATGAAGATCAACATAACTACTATTAATATTATAGATAGGAGAATAAGGAGACGAACAGACTCTTTATCTGACCCAAATATTATTGGTATCGGCCCAAGCATAATTAATCCTCCTCCCCTAAACCTACCCCTCCGCTTATAACCCCTCACAGAGCTGGCAATAATCATTATCGCGCCCACAAAGAACACTATTATTCCAATGGTTATTAAAAGCCAGCCTACGGCAGTAACGCTGGCTGAAAGCGTACTCATGCCGGCGTCCCTAGAAATATAATTTTAGAGCATAGTTATATTCTTATAGCCCCCTAAATAATTCTAATTTCAGTTGGTTTAAAATGACGCTAACTCTTGAACAGATTATTACAAAAATCCTTTCCGAGAAACCTGGATTAACTAGAGAAGAGATCATGAAGATGATTGAGGAAAGGGAAAAATTAGCTGGCGGCTTTCTAACACGGGAGAGTGCTGCTCTATCATTAGCCGCCGAGCTGGGCGTCGCCATTAAGCCCAATTTTAAGTATGAGACCCTAATAAAGGATCTGGTTTCCGGCCTACGTGATGTTACTGTTACTGGCCGGGTGATATACGTATCTCAGCTAGAAAAGTTTAATCGACCAGATGGAAGGGAGAGGGTGAGAAGGAGCATACATATAGCTGATAAAACTGGTGTCGCCAAAGTTATCCTGTGGGATGACAAGGCTATTTCCTCAAGCCCTGAAAGTCTAATAGATAGAATTGTAAGATTATCTCATCTCTCTGTAAGGCGTAGGGCTGGAGGAAACTTGGAGCTAAGAGCCGGGCCAAGAAGCACAATCGAGGTTGATCCTACAGAAGCTAAAAGCTGGGATTACCCACCCCTAACCCTTTTCATAAAGAGAGTTGGAGAGATACCCCAGTATAAAGGAAGCACTATTAATGTCCTCGGTCTAATCGAGCAAGTCTACCCGATAACCACATTTAAGCGGCAAAATGGTACAGAGGGCAAGGTAAGACGGATTGATCTAGCAGATAATGGTAAAGCTACTCTCGTACTCTGGGATAAGAATGCTGATCTCGTCTCAGAGTCTCATGTTGGAAGATACGCTATAGTGTTTTGGGTGAGGGTTAAAGAGCGCTTTGATGGGAGACTTGAGCTGCACTCTAAAGATAAAACGCAGATTATTACGATAGAGCGCATACCTTCAGGACTCTAAATAATACATCACAAATAATAAAAATAGATAAAGGATGTTTTGCTGTGTTTATTCCTTTTTCACTAGTGATATCTCGATCGTCGAGACGTTCACCTTTGGCCTGTCTGGGCTGCTCATTTCCTGTGTACCTATATCGATCTTTTCAATAGTTATGTCCTTTAGGAAGGCTCTGCGGAGCAGCTCAACAACATCAACAGCCCTGCTTATTGCCCTTCCCCTAGCCTTCACCACAACCTTCTTGGCGCCGGAGTTAAAGGCGGTAAGGCATGCAACCACATAATTCATTACTGGTTTCTTTCCAATCATCACCTGACTCTCTTCGACCATAGCGCATCTCTACTCCTTTTCGTTTACGTCTCCTTTTAAATCACCTTAATCTTTGCACAACTATGATATAACGTTTTCCTTAAAATTTTCTATCTTATATATTACTTAGATTCTCATAAGGATCATTATAAGAAGAGCTCCAAGAGCGACAAATATCGTAGAGCTTTTTTTCGCCTTTCTTAAAATACTGTCTGTTAATAGACTTAGCTCACTTATCCTTTTTTCACCAATAACTTTAACCCCCCGGATATTTATTTTG
>JAGTQD010000001.1 GCA_018396405.1 Candidatus Bathyarchaeota archaeon | reverse complement strand
AAAAATGGGCATGAACCTTATAGTTGTAGAGGCTAGAGAGCGATTTTATAATAGGTTGAGGGGCATTATTGATCCGGAGCTTAAAAGGAAGATAATCGGTGAAGAGTTTATTAGGGTTTTCGAGGAGGTTGCCGAGAAAGTTGGCGCAGAATATTTTATTCAGGGCACGATATATCCGGATAGAATAGAGTCCGGTTTCAGAAGGTTCTCTGATAAAATAAAGAGTCACCATAATGTGGCAGGTCTTCCCTTGAAGATAAAATTTAAGGGAATAGTTGAGCCGCTTAAAGATTTATATAAGGATGAGGTCAGGGAGGTTGCTAGAAGACTAGGTTTACCTAAAGAAATAGTTTTCAGACAGCCTTTCCCAGGGCCCGGTTTAGCAGTAAGAATAGTTGGTGAGATTACACCGGAAAAAGTTGAGATCATACGTAAAGCAGATAAAATTGTTAGGGAGGAGATAGAGTCCGCGGGTCTACAAAGCAGACTATGGCAATATTTCGCAGTCCTAATTAATACATTGACAACTGGCATTAAGGGTGACGCTCGAGCCTACGGATACGTAGTCGCCGTAAGAATCGTTGAGAGTAAAGAAGCCATGACCGCGAGCTTCGCTAAAATCCCATATGAAATCCTGGAGAGAATATCGACGAGAATAACCAATGAGATATCAGAAGTCGTAAGAGTTGTTTACGATATAACAAATAAACCACCATCAACAATAGAGTGGGAATAAAATACCATTTTTATTCCCTACAAGCTCGGTGGGGGTTGCCGTCATCTGAGCGTTTTAAGCGGCAAAGTTATTAAGTTGCCTAATAACGTTAGGATACTTTGAGGGCATGGGTATACCATGTTGAAGAGGGCTTATTAAAGGACTGCTAGACTGCTATAACGCTTATATAATAAATGTATTAACCGAGGCTAAGATTTGTGAAACTTAACCTTAAATTAGGGTTTATCAAAGATGCTATGGGGAAAGGCTTTTAAAGCTGTGGCTGAAACTACATAAAATCTGAAACGGGCAGTTTACGATGATCAGAAGTAAACAGAAAACTAAAGAGAGAGTGGAGTAAAAATATAATGGGGGAGCTCCGGTAGTATAGCCCGGTCAAGTATTCCGGCCTTTCGACCATACTGGGAGAAGAAAGCCGGAGACGCGGGTTCAAATCCCGCCCGGAGCACCAAGAAAATTTATCTGTTTTTGAAATGAGGCTTAAAACGAGCTTCACTTGCAGGGTGAAGTTTACATGCTGAGGTTTACCCCTTGAGTTATAAATTGTTCTCGGTGCAGCAATTAAATTGGCTTAACCTTATTGAAGAAGCGTCTAAAGGAATGATAAGAAGCCGAAGCCTAAAACTGCTAATCAACTAATTAAAACCAATTATCCTGTCCTTTTAAGACTTTAATGACCAGTAGGGAGCATTTAGGGCTATCTGACTAAAAGGTTGCTTAAGATTTTTATCTCATACTGCAGGATATAGTTAGTGTGGCCCCCTTAGGTAAGCGGTATGCGGCTTTACTTGAGGTCTGCCTAGTCACTCTAATTCTAACATTTGTTGCATGGCTCCACCAGACTTATTTAAGTGGTATATTCCTTGGTTTTACCTTCAAAACATTCATGATGCTCGTAGCCCTACTCGCCATCATTTTACCCAAGAGGAGCTTTAGGATCTACGGCTTTCTGCCCAGAAGCCCGCGCTTCACATTGAAGTGGAGCTCAGCATTTATAGCGGCATTTATCCTACCCACAGTAGTCTCAATCGCAATGTCGGCGGCTCTGGGCATGGCTAAGCCTGCTGGGCTGTCGCCGCTCGGCATAATTCTAAACGTGATTTACTTCATGATATTCGTTGGGCTTGTTGAGGAGGCTTATTTTAGGGGCTATGTGCAGTCTAGGCTCAACGAAGTCTTTGAGAGGCGTTGGCGGAGGCTCGTCTTTAAGGCCTGGAAAGTCGATTATGGAATAGGTCTACTTCTAACCTCCGTAATCTTCGCCTTGATACACATAGCCAATTACTGGAACCCGATTACATCTAGGTGGGAGCCAGTCTGGTGGATGCCCCTACACATCCTAGGGTGCTTCGCCTTCGGATGCGTAGCCGGAGCTATAAGGGAGGCTTCAGACATTTATATCCTAGCTTCGCTACATGGAGGCATAATGACTGCCTATACGTTCCTATCCATTTATACGAGCGAATTGATCCTGAACGTCAGCCTAGCCATCAGCTGGTTCATCTTCTTCTACCTTCTAGCCATCTTCTTTCATGAATCTGAGAACCTAAAGGCCGGAGCCATGAGTATGGATCTAGAGAAGGGATAGCCGTGAAATTGGGCAGAAACTGGATTAAAATGTCAGAAAACTTGAATTAAACCAGTTAACCCGGTCTTTTCAGAGAGGCTTTTTAGCTTCTCAAAATTAGTTTCACAAGTCTCTTGGGAAGAGAGCTTCGGCGGCATTAATCATGTACGCGAGTTTGCCACCTCTGATCCTACAGCTGCTCTCCACTAACTTTTAATTCAGCATTCCAGAAAAATATGACTGTTAACTGTTTTAGAGCCGTCTATACTAGAGCACCAATCTCTAGAGTTCAAATATTTCCCTCATCCTTTTAAATTCCAGAAGTAATTAATTTAGAGTGAAGAGGAGTATCTGATTATGCCTATTGCCTATTTTAGGCATAGGCACATAACCCTTACAGAATAGCTAATTTATGAGGGAGGCTTGGCCTAGGGAGTTTGCGGGATGGGTTCATAGATCAAAGATAGCCGCTAGCTATGTGCCTCTCAGCGCTTGGGTTTGGAGAGATCTATTCTTGAGATTTATGGGGCATTATGAAGGAAAGGATTCTAGTTTAAACATGCACACTATATGGCTTTGTATACCATACATGTCCTGGCGGGCTGAGGAAAGCGTAAATAGGCTTTTAATCTTATAAGAGGTTATGGGGTTGGCTTGTAAGAATGAGGGTTATAGCCGACCTACATATTCATGGTAAGTATAGCCGTGCTACTAGCGCGAGCATGAACATTCGAGAGATTGCCCGTTTCGCCCAGATTAAGGGTTTAGGGGTTGTTGGGACGGGGGATTTCACGCATCCGAAGTGGCTTCAGGAGATTAAGAGTAATCTTATAATGGTTGATGGAGCAGGCCTATATAAGCCCGTCGGGATGCCGGATTCACGTGTATTCTTCATGGTTACTAGCGAGGTCTCAACAGTCTTCACGTTCGCTGGGGAGACAAAGAGGGTTCACCACGTGATTCTAGCGCCGAGCATCGAAGTTGCCGAGCAGATTAATGATCGCCTATCTAATTATGGCGATCTGGAAGCTGATGGTAGGCCTACGCTAAATATGTCTGCGGCACACCTAGTTGAGGAGGTCATGGAGGTCTCAAGGGATAACGTGGTCTTCCCCGCGCATGCCTGGACACCATGGTTTAGCATCTTCGGGGCCTTTAGTGGCTTCGATAGGATTGAGGACTGTTATCAGGACATGACTAAGCATATATTCGCTCTGGAGACGGGCTTGTCTTCAGATCCCCCAATGAACTGGAGGCTAAGCGCACTAGATAGGTTTACCCTTCTCTCAAACAGCGACTCCCACTCCACGTGGCCGTGGAGGATTGGGCGTGAGGCTAACCTCTTTGATGTTGAGCGCCTAACCTACTGGGAGCTGATAGATGCCATTAAAAGCAAGGATCCTAGGAGGCTCAGATTGACTATTGAGACTGATCCCGCTTACGGAAAGTATCATTGGTCTGGGCATAGAGCTTGCGGAGTCTCCCTTCCCCCAGCCGAGGCGATTAAGCTCGGCAATATATGCCCAGTCTGTCATAAGCGGTTAACTAAGGGTGTGGAGCAGAGGGTTGAGGAGCTCGCTGATAGACCCAGGGGCTTCAGGCCAGAGAATGTTCCAGGCTATATTCACCTATTACCCCTCTCAGAGGTTCTAACGGCGGTTTTAGGAGCATCCTCACCAGACTCCCAAAAGGTTTGGAGCGTATATAATACTCTGATCTCCAGATTTGGGAACGAGTATACAGTCCTAATGGATGCACCATTCGACGAGATAGTGAGGTTGACAAATCCAATTATAGCAGAGGCGATTATAAGGGTTCGTGAGGGGAGGGTTAAGGTTGTACCCGGCTACGATGGGGTTTACGGCCAAATAATACTCTTTCCAGAGAAGGGTGTTGGCGTGGCGAGGGAGACTGGGGCTGAGGAAGATGTGGGTGAACGGGAGACTAAGGCATCGAGGGGTGGGGGGAGGCAGAGGTCACTATCAGACTTCTTTTAAACGCTAATTATCTCCTGGAATCCCTCCATCATTCCGCCAAACATTGACTTCATCACGATCTCAGCCCCAACCCATGCAGCCGCACTCAATATTAGCAAGATTCCAAGATATAGGAATATTCCGCCCCAGAACCCTCCCCTACAAACCTTGAGAATAAGCGCGTTTATCAGCGCCATAAATATAACTATAAATATGTTTCCAACCTCAACCACTTCTACAGGTATTCGCCCAAATGTGAAGTATGGTAGTGATGAGAGACTTTGAGAAAAGTATTTTGAGAGGAAGGCTAGAATTACGAGGAGGGCAACGCTCATAGGCTGTAGTAGGTACACCACAGACTCGAGACTCCTTGAAACCATAAACCTCTTACTCCTCAAGTCTAGGAATTTAACACAGCTAGTTCCAAGAACCTTACTCACCTCTACTGGATCAGCCCCATGAGAGAAGGAGTCCAGGAACATTTTATTGAGTAAATATACTTTATAGGAGGCTGTCTCAGCGGAGAGTAATCTCATAGCCCTCTCATTGCTAATGCCAACCTTAAGTCTCGAATAAACCCTTTTAACCAGTTTCTTCAGGGGGCCAATCTCGAGATAAAGGATATAGTATAATGCGCTCTTAAGGCTTGACGTTGAAGAAATGTTTTCTCCTAAAGACTTTATCAGGGTTGGGTAATTTTCATCGATCTTATAGACCGAGCGCTCAAACAAGTATGCTATTGAGCCCGGCATTAATACGCCAAGCCCGGCGAGCGTGAGCGTAAGGGGCACATTGATGCCTGAGCCCCCTATAGATTGCGCCAGTATATAGGCGATGCAGATAAACACTACGGCTAGGGAGAGCCTAAATATCTTATATAATTTTGGTTTAATCTCCCTATCGATATAAACGAGCTTCTCTCTTGGCGCAGTAAACTTGAATGCGAGCAACATTACAATCAGCATTAGTGGGGTCAATCCATAAACATAATAGATAATGGTAGGCGCGTTTGTGAAGACTACCATTAGAACGACAACCATTAAAATGAAGACCACTATGCTCTGGAGGGCGCTATAGATTCCGCCAAATATTTCTATGGTTTTCACAGCCCTCTCATAATATCCTGAATACTCCTCCATTATCATCGAGTTTTCCAGCTCAAGGTAGCTTCTTGGGCTCATGCTTGAGAAGAACTGCTGGCACCTAACTAGAACATCTCTGAGCGGTGGCTTTGTCATGGCTGCAACTTTAGCTGTAGCCTTAGTGAAACCATAGCCGAATTTTTTCGCCAGACTTCTTATCCTCAAAAAAACCTTGCTATAGTATCCGTAATCCTCGGTTTCAGCCACAGCCCTCACGATCTCGTCTGCCCCAGCCTCCCCGAGAGAGATGACATACATATGGAGGATGAGTGAAACAAGCTGCTCGTCAATCCTTCTTGGAACCTTAGCCCTCTTGAAGAGCATAAGAACTGCGAAGATAAGTATTGGACTGAGAGCTAGGGCTATAAATAAAATATTCTGCTGGCTAATTCCATAATAAAAGGCTGATAGAAGCGTGATGCACGCTGAAAACGCCATTATTATGATAAAGAAGATTATTCTTGGTCCCTTAGCCAGGAGAGGACACCTCCCTTAATATCCTTATAGACGCTCTCGACACCCCTATTTTCAACTTCTATCACTGTTTTCCAGACATCTCTGAAACTTGGGTAGTTCTCCGAGAGGAACTTTAGGATCTCGGCTCGAACCCTAAGCTCCTCGTAGAGTTTCGGTATTTTATCCGTCCCCCAGCCCCTATAGGGCAGAACCTTGGCCTCAAGAAGTATGCTTGAGCCCGTGAAGCGCAGCTCATCTTTATCTGCATCATATACGAAGACTGGGAGATAATTTAGGCTGTTCTCCTCAGGGTCATAGCCTATTATCTCGTTGACTGATAAAACCCTTCTGACGAGCTTCGTGCCCCTCTTAATCCTATTCTGGAATATGGCTATGTTTAATCCATTTATGTGGGTTTTAGGGACGTTTATTGGTGGGGAGGTCAGCCTCTGGAAGAGGGTCTCTATATCACCTGCATGCATTGTTGATATAACCGGATGCCCGGTTTCAATAGCCTGGAAAGCTACATGCCCTTCCTCACCCCTAATCTCGCCAACAATAATGTAGTCTGGTCTCTGCCTGAGAGCAGCCTTCAATAGATCGAACATTGTGACCTTGCTGCCGCTGTGTAGGCGCGTTATCTCTCTAACCCAGTTTCTGTGGGGCAGATTGACCTCAGGGGTCTCCTCAATACTAATTATCTTTGAGTCAGGTCTTATCAACCCAACCAGAGCATTTAGGCTCGTTGTTTTACCTGAGGCGGTCTCGCCGCATATAAAGAATGAGACTCCAACTTCCAGAAGCATCCACATGTATGCCGCCATTATGTCTGAGAGGGTTCTCCACTTTATTAGGTGGGCGACTGAGATAGGCTCTTTTGGAAACTTTCTTATAGTGAAGTTGCTTCCGCGCAGGCTTATGTCCTCCCCGAAAACTATGTTGAATCTTGATCCGTCTGGAAGATGAATGTCAAGTATTGGGTGCATGTAGCTTAAGATCTTGCCGTACCTTTCAGCTATGCTTCTTAGGAGCATATCCACTTCCTCCTTACTGACCTCTAGATTGCTCTCTAATGTCCCGAAAAACTTGTGGACGACGAAGATCTTGCCCGCTCCTGGAACGCTTATATCCTCAAGCCATGGATCCGCTAGGAAGCAATCCACTATTCCATGCCCAAGCTTCTCCCGAATAAAATGGTAGAGGAAGTTTTCCCTCTCCCCCTCCGGTATCTTGAGCTTGCCGCTTGAGACAGCCTTCATAAAAATTTCAACTATCACCTTCTCCCTCTCCTTAATGGTTTCAGCCGATACTTCATCGCCTATCTCCTTCGCAAGAATATCCTCAAACTTATCAAGCAGGTGTTGGCTCGGCCTCCGTGGCTCAATAATATTGTATTTTCCTATCTCTCCGCCGGGCTTAACATGGATAAATATTCCGAGCCCAACAGGGTATATAACGTCTGTTGAATTAATATTGGATGTGTTAAGAGCTAAATCGTTTAGGTCAGCCATATAGGTTGGTTTAATCCCATTGGCCTCCACATATTCCTTTAGGTACGGGTAATTTTGGAGGGCTTCATCGAGGGTCTTCGGGGTCCTATAGTCGAATGGGCTTATATATGTGGCATCCAGCCTATTCCCCCTTAATTTACCCAAAATAAACCTCAAACTTTTATTCCCCCTAAGGGGAGCACCCTAAGGCCAAAGTGTGGGTTCACTTCCAGAGTTACAGTGCTCTTCCTCTCACCGGGCGTACCCCACAATTTAACAACTCTTAGGAGCTTTACGTCCATCCCAGCAACCCTAGCATTAGATATGACTAGGTAGACATCCGAGGAGGCCTTCAACTTCATGACAGTATCTTCTGAGAGGAATCTTGGATGGAACGTTAATATTATCGTCTTTCCATCCGTGACGAGGTTCTTCATCCGCGTGATAAACGTTAGGAAGACGTGTGGTGGAGTATTAACTGCTAGGATGCTTAGGCTGTCTATGACGGCTGCATCATACCTGTCTTTTCTCGCATGGAGGAAGTTCTCAGCCACCCTGAAGAATAGGGACGCTAGGAACATAGTCCACCTTCCTCTCTCAACATGAAGCGGAAATATATGTAGGTCTCCGCTCACATACTTTAGGGAGACATCCATGTTTATCGACCTCATCATTTCAATATACTCATTTGAAGCCGTCTCGGTAGTTATGACGTATACTCTTAAGCCCTCCCTGAGCATGGAGTAAACTATCCTCTGGGTCAATACGGTCTTCCCTGATCCAAACTCGCCCTCAATTGATGCTAGGCATGGATGGGGGAAGCCCCCACCAAGACACCTATCTAAGTCAGTTATTCCAAGTGATATAACCTTCATAACCTAACACCCCTACCAACGGCCACTGAGCCATAATGAGAGACGAAAACAACGGTAACAGTGTCATTTACCGGTATCTCCGGGGCTTCGGGCGGCAGATAAGCTTCTATTAGGGCTTCTTCCCCGGGGTTTAGGCTTAAAGAGCCCTCAGCATTAAGCGTGTAGTTCGAGTTTATGATCCTTTTCTCTAGTATGGTGTAGTTGTCTAGAAGATATGTTCTCCAGAAATCGCTTCTATAGCTGACTAGTATTGTATTCCAGTCGTAGTTCCCCCTCCGAAAGAATATTGTTTTTGGGCCGAGGTTTCTTAAGTAAAACCTTACGCTAACGCCATCCACGCTATTGACACTTAACTCTATCCTAGCACCACCATCCATCGAGTTGTAGTTTCGTATGGTTTGGCTAAGACTAGTCATGGCGCTAGTCGTCAGCGGTATTATGATGACCGTTAGGCCAGCGAAAATTAAAAGTCCAGTAAGGGTTATTGCTGAGGCGACTACCGCTGAGAAGCCCAATCCAAGTCACCCGCTTGGCGCAGTAAAGATGTAAATGTCTTGTAAGCCTTTATATGGGGCGATTCTAACTTCATATATGCTTAAGTAAATGTTTGTCTCAGGGTAAATCCTTATTACTGCGGTTTCGGCAACCTCCCATACTCCGTCCCCATCACAGTCCTCTAGACTAAATTTCCCGCTTCCAGGAGACGCGTTTTTATCATATGTGTAGAGCTTTGCTTTACCGTACTCGCCGAAGTAAACGTCCACTAAATTAAAGTTTGTTATCGGGTTCATGCCAGTATTTTTTGCGTAGACAATGAAGTGCGCTGGGCTTGTCGAATCATTCAAAGTCGCATAAGCTATACTTACACGGGTGTTAAGTACCGTCCTCGCATCTGTGAGACTCTGCATTATGTTATTCTGTATTAGTATTCCGCTTTGAATAGCGTATGCCGAGAAGCCGCTTGCTAGGATCACGGAGGCTACAAGAATAATTATTTCGCTTAGGGTTATTGAGAAGCCCAAGCCTTAAAGCACTCCCCATTAAGCCTTCTATTCCTAAGAAGGCTCCTTATGAGGCCGACTATCTCAGAGCGGTCTAATGTTAGATTCATTATGTTAGCTAGGCCATATATGCCTAGGATCAATGCGTCTTCAGTTATATTATTGGATTTTGCCCTCTTCACCACGTTGGATAGGCTGGATATATATTGCGCTGAGCCCCTCGGCAATAGATTAAAGAATTCAGAGTATTGGCATATGCTCCTAATGGAGTCTTCATCGAAGCCCATGTCGAGCATAGAGTAAATCCACTCAATGATCTCAAAGGTTCTTCTGAAATCTAATCCGGTGAAATCTTTCTCATAGGTAACATGGGGTCTCTCAATGTAGTTAGCCTCCTTTGTGCGCTCCTCTATAGCAGTCTTTGCTTCCCTTTCCTCTTTCTCCCCACTCTTAAGGGGCGTCGCAGGCTCCTGGGGAACACCCTTCTCCTTAACAATTTTCTCTAAGACTGGCTTAGCCTCGTTTACCCTAGCCAAGTCCTCCTCGCTGGTTATGAACCTGAGGAGATTAAATGGGTTCTCCACCTCATTTAATGTTGCTCTTAAATCCATTAATCCCCTCTTAATCTCTTCGATGACTCCCTCTAACTCATTGAGCTTACCCAGCGCGGATTTAATCTCCACAATCTCCCTCTCAATACGCGCAATGCTATCCCCACTCATAATAATACTATCCCCTCTTTCACGGTTCACAGAAACCCAGCTTATGGTTTAATTCGCGGGATATTTCATGCTTCTGAAACAAAAATGGAGACAAAACAATCTAGACCAAAAATCAAATTAATGTAAAGAAAAAGAAAAATGAAGAGTCTTGCTTTCCATTCGTGGCTACTACACTCCAACTGCCAGCCAGCTCTCATCGTACGGCAGCTGTGGCGGAATCGTGAACTCAATTGAGAGTGGAGCTCCCTTCTGCGGCCTAATCTCCACTATGACATGATCTCTTTCAACTGGTTTTGTTGAGCTAGGCTTAATTATTAGGTAGCCCTTTTCAGTCGCATCCAACGAATAATCATCGTCTGAGCCCACAATGAACAATTTAGCCTCGTCAGGATTTACGTTGCTTGCGAGCCCATCATAGTTGGTGGATGAGTCGATTGGCGTATTATCGATCCCAGCGTAAATGTTTGGATATGATGCATCTTGGCTTCCAGATATTGTAAATGAGACTACAGTCCTATCTGCATCCATTGGAACATATTTAACGCCTAGCGTCTTAAGTGGTATAACTATTACTGAGACGCCCCCACCTTGACCTGTCTTTCCCTTGATTAATATGAGTCCATCTACTGTTAGTGGGCTGACAGCCTCCTGTAGCGAGTCTTGTATTGCCTCCTTGCCCCTTTGTGTTGAGAATAGGCCCATGTTTATTACCATGAAGCTGAATGCCGCCGCGACTATGACGAAAGCTATGAGGACTATTGCAGCCTCAATGCCGACCATGCCCCTCCTATTTCTAAAGAAAGCTTTCCTCATTCCTTCCCCCGAAAAGAGATTAGCCTAAAACAGCTATATGATACTGTGTCTGTTGCAGAAAATACAGACAGAAAGGAAAAAAGGGATTGGAATTGTCTATAAACGGTTTACCTAGGCTTAATTTTTCTGAGTAGCGCCTGCGCTGTTAATGTAACTGGATCCCATGTCTCTGAGAGGGGTGGCGCATAACATGTCTCAGCCTTAGCCAGCTCCCTCAGAGTCATCTCCTTCATTATCGCATAGGATAACGCGTTTATCCTTGGCGCAACACCTTCACCGCCAATAATCTCCGCGCCAATAACCTTCTCGGTCTCCTTATCAACAACAAGCTTAATGGTTATTGGCAGAGCCCCTGGATAATATGATGCCTTAGTCTTTCCACTTAATATCATCGAGTCCGTCTTTATTCCAGCCCTCTCAGCGAAGGTCTCCGTCAGTCCAACCGCGCCTATCTCCAAATCAAACAATTTTGTCACAGCCGCGCCCAGAACTCCCGAGAAGACCGCGTATCCGCCAGCGGCATTTATTCCAGCAACCCTAGCCTGCCTCACCGCCGTTGTGCCGAGCTGGCTGACTGTCGGCCGCCTAGTGACTAAATGTATTGACTCGACGCAGTCTCCACACGCGTAAATATCCTTAATGTTCGTCTCCATGCGCATGTTGACCTTAATCAGTCTCGTCTCACCCAAGGCTATTCCAGCCTTCTCCGCCAACTCAGTATTTCCCCTAACGCCCGTTGCGACCACAACGATATCCGCTGGGATCTGCTCTCCAGCGACCATCACACCTGTAACCCTATCATCCCCTAAGATCTCATCAACAGACTTTCCAGTAATTATTCTAATGCCCTTTGCCTCAAGCTCCTTCTGAACCATATCCGCCATGTCTTTGTCAAGCATTGCTGGCAGGACATGTGGTAGAAGTTCCACAACTGTTGTCTTTATGCCGCGCTCTGTGAAGGCTACGGCTATCTCAAGACCGATTAATCCAGCCCCAACAACCACCGCGGACTTAGCCCCTTTAAGTGCCTCAAGTATCATCTCTCCATCCTCAATAGTCCTAAGCGTATAAACGCCCTTCTTCTCTCTGCCCTTAATTGGCGGTATGACGGCCCTAGCGCCAGTAGCGAGGATTAGGCTATCATATTGAATTGTCTCTTCACGCCCATCCTTATATTGCACGCTAACGGTCTTAGCCTTAGCATCAATACTCGTGACATTAGCCTCTGCCCTAAGATCAATCCTATTCATTCTAAAGTAAGATGATGGGAATACTATGAGATCCTGGAAGCTCTTTATATGTCCACCTATAACGAATGGCAATCCGCAGCGGGAGTAGCCCGCATACCGCTCATTCGTGAACATTATTATTTCGGCTTGCCTATCAGTCAGCCTGGCGGCGGCAGCGGCATCACATCCAGCTGCATGAGCACCTATAATAATTATTCTCCGAGGCATACTGTTTCATCTCTTCTCCGTTAAGACTATTTCCTTGCCTGCTCCCTATACCACTCTACCGCCTGCTCAAAAGTCATTAGCTCCCTTAACTCCTCATTTAGCTTTGTTGGCTCTATAACTATTAGCCACCCATCCCCGTAAGGATCACGGTTAACAGTCCCAGGCTCCTCAGTAACCTTATCATTAACCTCAATAACCTTACCAGTTAATGGGGCTATTAGATCTGATACCGCCTTAACGGACTCTATTGTCCCATATGGGTCTCCCTTTCTAATCTCGGATTCGACGCCAGGTAGCTCAACGAAAACTATCTCGCGCAGTTGCTTCTGGGCGTAGTCGCTTATTCCAATCCTAGCCCTATTACCTTCGATTTTAACCCAAGCCCACTCCTTAGAATAATATAGTCCCTCGCGAACCTCGTAACCCTCAACATTAACCATTTTTTCACCCCAACAACCTTATAACCATATTATGCTTTCACTCAAAATTTAAAATTAACGTAATGTTAAATGTATTGTATGGTGATGACTAAGAGAGTCTTTATATCAGGGCCGATTCAGGGGATGGAGGATCAACAGTCTTATAGGGATAGGATAAGCTCTCTCCTAGTAAAGTATGGTTATGAGCCAGTTGATCCATGGAGGCGTGAGAGAATTCTTTATCAGGCGCCGTTAGATTCAGATTGGTGGAGCCGCGTTCCACCGAGAGAGTTCATTAGGAGAGATCTTGAAGACATCGATAGATGCGATGCTCTAATAGCATATTTGCCGAAACTTTCGGCTGGAACATGCATGGAATTGTTCTATGCCAAAATGAGGGGAAAGAAGACCATAACAATATGTAAGATTAGGAATCCAAGCCCCTGGATAATAGAACACTCTGATATAATCGTCAGGAGTTTTAAAGATCTTGAAAGGATCCTTAAAGAAGGAATATAATTCTTCTAGTGATCCTCCTTTGACCCCTCTTTTCCCTCCATCTTCTCAAGAAAGTCTGAGATTGAGGATGCCCTTACGATATTCTTTACAACGATCATCTTCCCGCGTATCAGCTCGAAGAGTCTTCTCACGTCCCTTTCATCGAGCCTCGCCATATTTATGTATATCATCGCCGAGAAGTATTGCGCAAATAAGTATGGGTCTCTGCGTATTATAAGTGGCGAGTGCTCGGCAACAAGCCTAAATGTTCCGATATCGTCAACCTCAATAAACTCTTGAACCATAATATATCACCAAAAATCTCAATCTCTCGGAAGAGCCTTATATCCTATTCTCCTCTTTAACCTCCCTCAAGTGGTCGTTTATGATGGACTTCAACATCTTAAGAGCGCCTATAGATTTCAGGTTTCCCCCAGTCTTAATGATTCTCTTAATCTCCTCCTCATCCACGTATGGCAACCCCTCAATCCACCTAATATTCACTTTATCCGCTGGGATAACTGGTATATTATACTCCTCGAAGACCTCTAAAGCGTGATGTGACATTTTTCCCCTGACGATGACCGCCCTGATTCCCCTCATCACTAGGCTTCTGGCGGTCGTCGACCCACCACCGCTCGGATCTAATATAAAGGTGATATCCCCGACCTTAATGTTATATATTTTAAATGCTCTCTCAAGCCCCTCCTTCGTGAAGGACTCTATCGGCTTTAAAAGCGTTAATCCCTCTTTAGCGCTTATCTCATCTAGGTGCTGGAGATGGCTTAGCATCCGCTTATAAGACTCTATCTGCGCTTCCTGCTCCGCTATCTTACTCTTTAGAACCCTTATCTCTTCGAGAAGGCGCTGGTACTCCTTTTCACGCCTCATCTGGGCAGCTTCTCCACTATAAACTCTCTCTAAAGTTGCCTTTAAAGTCTCGATTTCAGCCTCGAGGTCTTTTATCCTTGATTGAAGCTCCCTATTTGCTGCTTGTAGAAGCCTATTCCTCTCCTTCTCAAGCATGAGCTTCTCCGTCAACCTTTTAATAGTCTCCTTAAGCTTCATGCTCTCTCCAGAGGGGCTCTCTACAAAAGTATATTCGCGTTTAGAATTCTCTGCGCTTAGAATCCTTATCGCAGTAGCTATACTATATCCTCTAGCAACAAGATCCTTAACGTCGTCTGGCGGTAGGTCGCATCCAAGCTCCCTAAGCTTAGCATCAACTTGCTCAAACTTATTCTTATAATAGTGATAGGCCTTAACGGCAGCGGCCAATGCATCCATCTCATGAACATTTTGTGGATTAACTCCATAATATTCGGCATAAATCTTAGATATCTTTTGCTTTTCCTCAGTACTCATAGAGATAGTTGGCTCAAAGAGAATAGCATTCAATTTCCTCGAGAGTATTTCTAAAAGGCTTGGCGCTGGGGATACGTCGCTCGAGATTATTGTGGGCTCACCAAACTCCCTGATTCTCTCAATAATCTTCGCAATAGGCCACTCCCTTCGACTCTCGACGAGGATGGGTGCACCATCAATTGATAATATAGCCAAACCACAATTAAGCCCCGGATCAACACCGACAATTAATTTCCTTGTCCTTCCAGACCCCACCATCAATAATCTATAAGAATATTACTGGGATAAATATTTATAAAAATAGCCTTAAACCCTCGAATTACGCTCATAAATCCACTATAGACTCAATCAGCCCTTTTTATCCAATCTAACACATCACCTAAATTTCTGATTACACCATACTTCCTCTTAAAAAACCCAATTATATTTGAGACATCCCTTCTAAGGAGCATATTAGCGCTCGGATTATCTGATCTTACATATTGGGGCCAATCTATTATCAGTATATGCCAATCCGGAGACAAGATAACATTATATTCGCTTAGGTCTCCATGAACCACATTAGCCTTGACGTAGGCTAGCTTTACATTCTCTAGTATTCTGTCTAAGATTGAATCCGGGTCTGGTAGACTGCTAAAGCGGAATAGGCAGTCGCCCTCTATCATACCCATAACAATTACATGCCTATTTTGGGCAATTGGTTTTGGCACCGATACACCGCATGGGTAGACTAGTTTAAGGGCTTCAAACTCTCTCTCAGCTGCCAGCCTTGACTGATATAGCCAGCTTATATGTCTCTTGCCAAGCGCATACCCCCTTAATCTCCTAGTCTGGCGGAAGCTTGTTCTGCCCAATCGATGAAATTTCACGGCCACTCTTTCACCATCATCTGTTAGGGCATCATACACATCTGACTCTTTGCCCACGCCGAGGGGCTTTCCAAGGGAGCTGAGCACACCAGCCTTGACAAGGGCATTTAAAGCCAAGCAATCATATCCAGCGGTATTCAGCAGATAGCCAACATAGGATCCAACCCAGCGATATATTAACCCAAACTCGGCTAGTCTCTCAAGCCGATACCTAACCTCCTTCTCAGGCAGACCACTCAACCTAAAAATATCTTTTTCTGGAACAAACCTGTGGTGGCTTAAATCAATCTCTATAACCGCAAGTACCCTAAAGTCTTCTGCCTCAAGGTTTGGGAGAACTTTTAATGCTATTTCAACCGATGACATACAATTAATATTAACGTTATTATTCCCATAAAAATAGTGGCCAGTAGCTCTCAGACATAGAAAAATTTAAGTTTGTGTAAGTGTCTATTTTTCCGACAGTCTATTGATATTTATCCCTAGATAGGATGTGGTGGAATAGTTTGGGTCTTCGGTCATTCATAAAATCTAGTTTAAGACTGCTTAGGCTTGCTAGAAAGCCGAGTAGAGATGAGATATGGCTATCCATGAGAATATGTTTTCTGGGAATACTTATAGTCGGCGCAATAGGCTTCATAGTCTACTTCCTTGCAGGAGTCCTTAGGTCATTGGGTGTGTGAAGGGTTTGGGCGAGAAAGAGGAGACAAGATTTTTTACTTTAAGCGTAACTGTCGGCCAGGAGCTTAATGTTGCAAGGATAATGGCCGGGCGCATCGAGGCGAATAATATTCCGGTAAAAGCCATACTTGTGCCGGAAAACCTGAAGGGATATGTGATCATTGAGGCTGATGGCCCGCATATAATCGACCAAGCATCCGCAAACGTTAGACATGTTAAATCTAGGGTTCAGGGAGCATTGTCCCTTTCGGACATAGAGAAATATATTGTGGTTAAATCCATAATCGATGAGCTAGACATTAACGATATTGTGGAGGTAATCAGTGGTCCATTTAAGGGTATGAGGGCGAAGGTTACAGATATAGATAGAAGCAAGGAGGAGGTGACGATAGAGCTGCTTGAAGCCTCATTTACCCTGCCAGTCACGGTGCATGCGGATTACGTTAGGCTAGTATCAAAGGGGTCGTGAGATCATGCCAGCCGAGAAGAAAGTTGTTGAGTTTATCGTTGAAGGCGGGAGGGCTACCGGAGGCCCACCTATAGGCCCCGCAATAGGCCCTTTAGGCGTTAATGTTGCCGCGGTAGTGAATAAAATTAACGAGTTAACTAAAGAGTATGAAGGCATGAAGCTTCCAGTTAAAGTAATTATTGATCCGGAGACGAAGTCTTTTGAGGTTGAGGTTGGTATACCGACAACAGCAGCCCTAATCCTTAAGGAGGCTGGTGTAGGGAAGGGCTCAAGTAAACCGGATGTTGAGAAGGTTGGTAATCTTACTATGAATCAGGTGGTTAAAATTGCGGAGATTAAACGGAGTAAGCTTCTGGCAAAAACTTTAAAAGCTGCTGTAAAGGAGATCATTGGCAGCTGCGTGAGCATGGGTATCACCATTGATGGGAAAGATCCAAAGATTGTTTTGAGGGAGATTGATGAAGGAAAATATAATGATCTCCTTAAAGAGAAATGAGGTGAAAGGCAGCGTTATTGGACAGTGGAGGGATGACTAAGTGCCCATAAACAGAAAATATATCTTGGAAGCAATTAAAGAATTACACAAAGAGACTCCTAAAAGGAATTTTAAGCAGTCAATTGAATTAATCATTAATCTCAGAGACGTAGACTTAAGCAAGCCGGAGAATAGGATCCAAGAATTGATTGAGCTCCCCCACCCAATAGGAAAGAAGGTTAGTGTCTGCGTCTTTGCCACTGGCGATATGGCTATTAGAGCTAAGAGGGCTGGTGCAGATATGGTTTTAGAGAAGGATGAGATTGAGGGCATGGCTAACGACAAGAAAAGACAGAGGCGCCTCGCGAAGTCCTTTGACTCATTTATTGCCGCCGCGCCATTAATGCCCCTCATCGGCAAAGTCTTCGGCGCTATTCTAGGCCCAAGGGGGAAGATGCCCACCCCCATACCTTTAACAGCCGATGTGGAGAAGGAGATCGAGCGGCACAGAAGACTCGTGTTAGTTAGGACTAGGGGTCAGCCAGTCTTAAGCTGTCGTGTTGGTACAGAAGACATGAGCGCTGAGGATCTCGCTGACAATATCGATGCGGTTCTGAGGAAGATTGAGGGAAAGCTTAAGAGGGGAATAAAGAATATAGCCTCAGTTTATATTAAAGCGACGATGGGTCGTCCGGTAAAAATCAAGTTTGAGGAGGATTAGCATTGGCGGTTAAGACCCGCAGTTCACTTATCGAGAAGGCTGAGAGGGTTAAGGAGATAAAGGCGCTCCTCAGTAAATACCGTGTTCTTGGCGTTGCAAGCCTGCATAAGGTCAGGGCCCAGCAGCTTCAGGAGATAAGAGGTAAGCTTAAGGATGTAGCGTACCTAAAAGTTTATAAGAACTCACTGGTTAAGCGTGCCCTTAAGGAGATTAAGGATGCCCCATCTCTAGAGAAGATTTTTGAGTATATGCAGGGCTCTAATGTCTATATATTCACAAATTATAACCCATTTAAGTTGCGAACGCTTCTTGAGAAGAGTAGGGTTAGGGTGCCCGCTAAGGCTGGTGATGTTGCCACAGAGGATATAGTTGTCCCAGCTGGTAATACTGGCTTGCCGCCTGGCCCAATAATCAGCCAGCTCAACGCGGTTGGCATACCGACGCGTATAGAGAGTGGCAGCGTATGGGTTGCTAAAGATACAGTTGTCGCGAAGAAAGGTGAGGTTATTAATGAGAGCTTGGCTGCAGCCCTATCAAAGCTCGGTATAAAACCTATAGAGCTAGGTTTAACGCTCAAGGCAGTATATGACGACGGAACGGTCCTTTCTGAGAGCGATCTAAAACTAGACCTTGAGGAGTATAAAAAGAATATTTGTGAGGCCTATTTAGAGGCGCTTAATTTGGCTGTAAACGCCGCGTATCCAATGCCGGAGGCAATAGTTCTCCTTATCAATAAAGCTGTTATCGAGGCTAGAAACTTAGCCTTTAATGCTGGAGTCTTCATGCCAGAAGTTCTCCCAACGCTGTTATTAAGGGCTCATCTAGAGGCCTCCGCCCTTGAGGCGAAGGTTAGAGAGCGGTGTCCTAGCTGGTAGCAGCCTTTAGACCTTCTCAATCTTTAAACCTATATTCTTTAGGATCTCGAGCAGCGGCTGCTTATCCTCGCCCCTTATCCCCTTCCAGTCGAGAACTATTTTATCAACCCTCTCAACAGTCCTCTTGACGCATTCCCTGATAATATATTCGTCAGCGTAGCTTAAAGCGTATTTCGGAATCATGTGCCCAAATGCAATATCACTTGTTAATGCGATTCTAGTGAACTTCTCATTATAATGTTGCCCGCCTATTCCGAGGGCTGCTGGGTAAATTGTCTTATTCTCAGCTGCGGCAATAGCTCCCCTCGCGACTGCCTCAGCAGCCTTCTGATCCCTCCACTGCTCATGTGTGCTCCCAAGCTCAACAAACATCGCTGGTATATCTAGCGATGGCCCATGATGCGTGCATTCGTAGGAGACCTCGTATGGCAAGTTCATCTCATCCCTAGCGGCTTTTAATTCTATTAGGGCAGCCTTCATCGCACTTGCTGGCGATATAGAAACTTTTCTTGAGATCCCGCCAAGAAATGCTTCGCCAATGTTTCCTGGAGTGTGAACGGATAATGTTGGGGTCCCGCTTTTACTGCTATGTCTAGATACAAAGATTATCATTTTTAAGTTAGCTAGGGGCGGTATATCCTGCATATTGACTATTTCTCCATTAGCGATTAAGAGACCGATCTCCTCGTGCTCTCCCGTTTCCTTCATGTATAATTGTTTCCCAAGAATTTTCCTGTCTTCTCTCCTGAACCCAAATATTTTAATGAGCTTATCAGCTATATTTAGTCCAGCCAAATCATCTCTCGAAGCCACTATAAGTATCATCCCACCACACCTAACCAGCAATATGCACTCCGCATAGATCCTTTTAACACTTTCTAACCATTTGATGTAACCATATCCATTGATAAAAAAATAAAGATATTTTAAGGGGATAATATGTAGAGTAAAGCGATATACTTAAATAATCATGTAAGATCCTTTGTTAATTGCTGAGCGTCTGGAAGGTTAATGTATGGCGGCTGAGTTTAGGCATATAGTGCGTTTAGTTGATAGGGATGTAGATGGAGCTAAAACGGTAGTGGATGCTATAAGTGATATTAAGGGTATAGGCTTAAGGCTGGCTGGAATAATAGCGCATAAAGTTGGTGTCCCGCCCACAGCGAGAATAGGTTTTCTATCAAGCGAAAAGATCGAGGAGATAGAAAAAGTAATTAAGAATTTGACTAAGAGTGGCTTGCCAAGCTGGCTTTTCAACCGCCGTAAAGATCTTGAATCTGGCGAGGATAAACATTTAATTTCATCGGATATTGATTTAACGGTTAAGGCTGATATAGAGCGGGAGAAGACATTGTGGTCTTGGCGGGGATACCGTCACGCTTACAGCCTAAAGGTTCGTGGGCAGAAGACTAGGACGACTGGTAGGACTGGCAAGACTGTTGGAGTCTCTAAAAAGAAGGCTAGGTGACCTTTATGGGCGATCCAAAAAAGCCTAAGAAAAAATACGAGTCTCCAAGACATCCCTGGAGGAGCGATGTCCTAAAAAGCGAGCTTGTCCTGCTTGGGCAATATGGTCTAAGGAACAAGCGTGAGCTCTGGCGCGCTAAGACAATGCTCTCAAAGATCAGGAGCATGGCGAGGTCTCTACTCAGCATGCCGATTGATAAGAGAGTTAAGCTAGAGACTCAGCTCCTAGATAAACTGAAGCGCCTCGGAATACTACCTGAGGGCGCTGTGCTGGATGATGTTCTAGATATAACTGTAGAGAATATACTGGAAAGGAGACTCCAAACAATAGTCTTCAGGAAGGGGCTGGCTAAAACTCCATATCAAGCTCGCCAGCTCATAATTCATGGTCACATAGCCATTAACGGTAAAAGAGTGTACTCGCCGGGTTATCTCGTTAAAAGGGCTGAGGAGGATGCTGTCTCCTATGCCCCAACGAGTCCACTTAGGGATTCTAATCACCCATTAAGACTAAGTATAGAGGCAGCAGCTCAGGGAAAATAGAGTTATGGAGGTTTTGGGGATGAGTAGTAAGAAGGAGGAGCTTAAGTGGGGTGTAGCACACATATATAGCTCATACAATAATACTATTGTCCATATAACAGATCTCTCTGGAGCTGAGACGATTGCAAGGGCTTCTGGGGGAATGTTTGTTAAGGCTGATAGGCAGGAGTCCTCGCCATATGCTGCAATGAGGGCCGCGGCATATGCGGCTCAGATAGCTAAGGATAAAGGCATAAACGCTATTCACATAAAGGTCCGCGCTCCGGGAGGCATAGGGCCTAGAACGCCCGGCCCAGGCGCCCAGGCGGCTATAAGAGCCCTTGCCAGGGCTGGCTTTAAAATGATTGGCCGCATAGAGGAAGTTACTCCGCTCCCGCATGATGGGTGTAGAAGACCTGGCGGGCGTAGGGGTAGAAGAGTATAGCCCTTTTGATGGAAGAGATAGAATATGCGCGTACTAATGCTTAGAAGAGATGAATTGACCGCTAGCTTTATAATTGAGGGTATAAGCGCCGCCATGGCGAACACGTTTAGGCGGATAATCCTAGCGGAGGTTCCGACGATGGCTATAGATGACGTTATAATATATGAGAATTCGTCAGCCTTACATGACGAGATACTCGCCCTAAGACTTGGTTTAATCCCGATTAAAACAGACCTGAAATTCTACAACCCTCCAGAGAAATGTGATTGTAAAAGTGACCTCGGCTGCCCGAAGTGTAGAGTTATATTTACGCTTGATGTTGAGGCTAAGAAGGGCGTACGCACTGTTTATTCAGGCGACTTGATTCCAGATGATCCTAAAATAGTCCCTGTTAGCGATAAAATACCCATAGTTAAGCTTGCTACCGGGCAGAGGATTAGGCTTGAGGCATATGCTAAGATTGGCAGGGGTAAGGATCACGCTAAATGGCAACCAGTTTCAGCCTGCACGTATAGGTATAAGCCGATGATCAAGATAGATGAGTCTAGATGCGATGCATGCGGTAAATGCGTTGAATATTGTCCTAAAAAAGTTTTAGCTAAGGAAGATAATAGAATAGTTATTGCTAGGGAGATGGATTGCGTCCTATGCAATGATTGTATTAGAGTTTGCAAGGTTAAGCCGCCGCCGATAACCGTGAGCTGGGATCCAAACGTATTTATATTTTATATTGAGTCAGTCGGCTCTCTGCCAGTTGATACGATAGTATTTGAGGCCCTTAAGATATATGAGGAAAAGTTTATGGAGTTTATGGATTTAGTTGAGAGAGTGCTGTAAATGAGGAAGAGGGGAACAACAAACCCAAATTTATCTGCATTGCTCCGCCTGCTTAGGAAGGCTTCAAATCAACATAAAGCGAGGATATGGGATGCTGTTGCCGAGTATCTTTCTAGGACACACAGAAGGCGTATTGCCGTCAATATAAGCCGGATAAACCGCTATACTTCTGAGGGGGAGGTGGTAGTTGTCCCTGGAAAAGTTTTGGGCGCTGGTATATTAGATCATCCAGTAACTGTTGCCGCTTTTGCATTCTCTAAACAGGCCCGCGAAAAAATACTTATGGCTGGGGGGAAATGTTTATCCATACCCGAGCTGATAGAATCGAATCCCAAGGGATCAAATGTTAAAATTATTGGGTGAGGGCATTGGGGCTTCCGCCGATAGATGAGAGAACAAGAATAATCGATGCTACTGGACTGATACTTGGCAGGATGGCTAGCATAGTTGCTAAAAGGTTATTGAGTGGTGAGAAGATTATTATAGTGAATGCTGAGAAGGCCGTTATCTCCGGAGACAGATACATGATTATCAATCAATATCATAATTATTTGCAGATAGGGCATCCCGGGAAGGGCCCGCATCATCCAAGGAGGCCGGATAGAATAGTTAGAAGGGCTATACGAGGGATGCTCCCTTATAAGCAGCCGCGCGGCAGGGATGCCTTTAAGAGACTTAGGGTATATATGGGTGTGCCAGAGGAGCTTAAAGGCAAGATGATGGAAACGATACCAGAGGCAAGCGCCAGCAAACTTAAAGGCAAATATATAACAGTTCTCGAGTTATCTAGGCATATAAGAGGTTAAATGTTGTGGTGAGATAATATGACGGATAGTTCTGCTCCAAAAAAGGTTTTGGTTGTAAGTGGTAAGAGGAAGACAGCTATTGCGAGAGCTGTTATTAGGCCTGGGAGGGGTAGAATACGCATAAATAATATACCCCTAGAAATATATGAGCCTGAAGTAGCCCGCCTTAAGATATTTGAGCCACTCCTAGAATCTGGTGAGAGCGTTTGGAAGGATCTGGATATAGATGTTAAGGTTCGCGGCGGAGGCTTTATGGGGCAGGCTGAGGCTGCTAGGATGGCTATTGCCAGAGCCCTAGTAAAGTGGACTAAGAGCTCGGCGCTTAAATCAGCCTTCCTAAGGTTTGATAGGTCGCTTCTAGCCGGGGATCCGAGAAGAAAAGAGCCTAAAAAGTATGGTGGCCCGGGCGCTAGGGCCCAGGACCAGACAAGTTATAGATAGGAGGAATGTTTATGATAATACCCGTGAGATGTTTCACATGTGGTAAACTTATTGGCGATAAATGGGAGGAGTTTGCTAGGAGGGTTAAGGCTGGAGAGCACCCAGGGAAGATCTTGGATAGCCTAGGCTTAACCAGATACTGCTGTAGGCGCATGCTTCTATCACACGTCGAAATAATAGATGAGATAATAAAGTTCTTTGAGAAGAAGACCAGTTTTGAGGAGGAGACTTAATGGCTGCTATAATTGAGGATGTTAAGGCGAGGAAAATTTTTGATAGTAGGGGAGATGTGACCATAGAGGTTGAGATAATAACGGCTGAGGGCCTAGGTATAGCCTCGGCTCCAAGCGGGGCTAGTAAGGGTAAGGCTGAGGTAGTAGCCTACCCAAAGGGTGGTGTGGAGGAGGCTATAAGAAAGGTTGAAGAACTCATTGCCCCAGAACTAATTGGTATGAGCGCTGATGAGCAGGAAGAGATAGACAGCTTATTACATGAGCTCGATGGAACGGAAAACTTCATGAATATCGGCGGAAATACTGCCTACGCGATCTCTTTAGCGGTTGCGGATGCTGCAGCCAACTCATATGGCATGCCCCTATTCCAATATCTTGGCGGGCACCTAGCCTGCCAGCTACCTTACCCCCTCGGCAACGTTCTCGGTGGGGGTAGACACGCCCTAGGAAAGGTTCCGGATATTCAGGAGTTTCTCGTTCTCCCTTTAGGCGCCAAGTCTTTTATAGCCGCGGCTGAGGCGAACATTAATGTTCATAGAAGGGTTAGGGATTTGCTAGTTAAGGCTGATCCAAACTTTACCGGTGGTAGGGGGGATGAGGGTGCGTGGGCTCCACGCATATCGAATGAGATGGCGCTTGAGATAGTCTCAAGGGCTTGCGAGGAGGTCTCGAATGAAATTGGCTTCGAGTGTAGACTTGGTTTGGATATGGCATCATCAACCCTCTGGAACCCAGAGAAACAGCGGTATATATACGCTAATGAGGGCGTTGAGAGAGATGCTGGCGCGCAGATCGAATATGTTTTAAGCTTAATTGAAAAATATAAACTGGTTTATGTCGAAGATCCGCTGTACGAGGATGATTTTGAGGGCTTCCATGAGTTGACTTTGAAAGCTAAGGGCTGTCTTATATGTGGGGATGATCTCTTTGCCACAAATGAGAAGCGGCTTAAAGTCGGCGTGGAAATGAAAGCTGGAAATGCCGTGATAATCAAGGTTAACCAGGTTGGAACATTAACAGACTCCCTGAAGACAATTATGCTTGCTAAGGAAAATAACTACATACCAGTTATCTCCCATAGATCTGGTGAGACAACCTCGTCTCACATTGCGCACCTCGCGGTGGGCTTCGGCTGCCCAATAATAAAGACTGGGGTTGTAGGTGGGGAGCGGCTAGCTAAGATCAATGAGCTAATATATATTGAAGAGATATTAAACAAGAGGGCTAGAATGGCTAGACTTAAAATTTAATGGGGGTGCATCCTTGTCTAAGGAGAAAACTGAAGGTGAGGTTGCAGCCGTTGAAGGCCTCCTACTTTCACAGGATGTTTTTCTATCATATGGCGTGCATATCGGGACAAAGATAAAGAACGAAGATATGGAGCCCTTCATCTATAAGGTTAGGTCGGACGGACTCTATATTTTAGATATAAGGAAGATAGATGAGCGCATAAGGATTGCAGCAAAGTTTCTCAGCAGGTTTGATCCGCCAAAAATTGTAGCTACAGCCGTTAGACTCTACGCAAAAGAACCCGTTGCAAAGTTCTGCGAGGTAACTGGGGCTACCCCCGTAATAGGTAGGTTCCCACCAGGTTTATTCCTAAATCCACTTTATCCTAGAAAGCTTGAACCAGACGTTGTTCTAGTTTCTGATCCAAGGGCAGACTCACAGGCGGTTAAAGAGGCTACTGAGATAGGTGTGCCAGTAGTAGCCTTATGCAGCACCGACAATGATTTCACAAACATAGACCTTGTTATACCAACAAATAATAAGGGTAGGAAAGCCTTAGCGGCAATCTATTGGCTCCTAGCCAGGCAAGTTCTAAGGGAGAGGAATGAGCTTCCGTCAGATGGAGAATTACCTATACCGATAGAGGAATTTGAGGTTAAGCTAGTTGAGAAGACACAGCAAGAGTAGTGATAATCTAGTGCAGTGGGCATAAATCTTAGTCTCGCTTATCAAGAAATTCTTGGAAGAAATATTTTATTTCCTTATCTTTGTAATAATTTAGTATGGGTTATGGAGGCTTATCGTTGAAGGTTAGGTATGCCAGATATGCCGGAAGCTTTTACGCTGGCACTAGAGAATCTCTTAGGCGACAGATAGAGGAGTGCTTCACACATAAGTTCGGGCCCGGAAGCCTCCCATCGCTCCGTGAGGAGGGTGAGAGAAAGATAATCGGCCTTGTCTGCCCGCATGCCGGATATATGTATTCTGGCCCGGTAGCGGCCAATGCATATTATAAGTTATCTTTGGATGGGCGGGTTGGAGTCTTCATTATTATGGGGCCGAACCATCAGGGTATTGGAAGCGGGGTTGCGCTGATGGATCGAGGCGTTTGGAGAACTCCCCTCGGCGATGTAGAGGTGGATCATGAGACCGCTAAGGAAATACTCCGACACTCAAGCATAATCGATGTGGACGATTCAGCGCACATCTATGAGCACTCAATAGAAGTTCAGCTCCCCTTCCTGCAATATATATATGGGCAGTCACTCAAGTTTGTTCCAATATGCTTTTTAATGCAAGATCTTGAGACGGTCTGCGAGGTTGGCCGGGCGCTTGCCGCGGCCCTAAAGGATAAAAACGCTGTTATAATAGCGTCCTCAGACTGGACTCACTATGAGCCCCAGAGGGTCGCGTATGAAAAGGACATGGAGGCGATAAATGCGGTCCTAAAGATGGATGAAAGACTATTTTATTCTATCCTGGAATCTAAGCGTGTAACGGCATGTGGTTATGGCCCTGTCGCAGCCCTCATAACTGCAGCGAAGGGGCTTAACGCTAAGAGTGTTGAGCTCCTAAGCTATAAAACTAGCGGGGATATAACTGGAGATACCTCCGCCGTCGTGGGCTACGCTGCAATATCAATAACTAGGTGAAGGTTTAGGATTGAGGGAGATTTCAAGGGCATCTGCCCCTGCCAAAGTGATCCTGTTCGGCGAGCACTTCGTGGTTTACGATAGGCTAGCGATAGTTATGGCCATAGACTTAAGAGCATGCGTCACAGTTAAGCCTAGGGGGGACAAGAAAATTATTATTAGGTCTAATACGATGGGCTTATCGGGGGAATTCTCGTTCAATGGTGATTATAAGCCTATCTTAGGCGGCTTCGAGTGCATTAGGCTCAAGCCAATCTATATAGCGGCAAAAAACGTTCTAAATCTCGCTGGAGAGGTTGTTGGTTTAGATATAAATATTGAGTCGGAGATACCGGTGGCATCCGGATTAGGCTCCTCAGCCGCTGTCTCCGTCGCTACAACAGCAGCTGTGGGCAATCTTCTAGAGATGAGCTTGAGTAAAGATGATATCTTTAAGCTGGCTTTAGAGGCCGAGAGGGTTGTTCATGAAAACCCCTCCGGCGTCGATCCAGCTGTATCAACATATGGTGGGGTCTTAGCCTATAGGAGGAGCGGAGGCATCATGAGACTAAAGGTGAATGCTGACCTCCCACTGGTTCTGGGCGACACGCGGGTTATACGTGACACTCGTAAAATGGTTCTACACGTGAGCGAGATTAAAAGACTTTATCCAGAAGTTGTCGATGGTATTATGGGTGTTGGAGAACTAGTCGCCAATCTAGCCATTAAAGCTCTCGAGGACGGCGACCTAATAACTCTTGGACACCTAATGAACATTAACCACGCCCTATTATATGCAATTGGAGTATCAAATTTAGCTGTTGAGAGACTTGTCTGGGCTGCTAGGCAGGCTGGTGCACTTGGCGCTAAAATAACGGGCGCTGGTGGCGGGGGGTGCATTATAGCATTATCGTTGCGGGAGAATCTATACCACGTTGCAGAATCAATTAGGGTAGCTGATGGAAACCCACTTATCGTTAATATGGCGTCTATGGGGGTTAAAATTGAAGGGTGAACTAATAATAATTAAACTAGGCGGCTCCGTTATAACTTTCAAAGATAGACCATTCACACCAAATGTGCTGGCAATAAAGCGCTTGGCCCGCGAGATAACTGAATCTAAAGCTTCACCGCTCATAATAGTTCATGGTGGCGGTAGCTTCGGCCACACGCTTGCCGCGGAGTATGGAATCGCTGGGGGATTAAAGGGTGGTGAGCAGATGCTCGGCTTCTCGAAAACCCATAATGCAATGGTTAGACTGAACATGCTTGTCGTCGAGGCCCTCTTAGATGAGGGGCTTCCAGCAGTCAGCTTCTCGCCCTCATCCTTTATTATCACTAGGCGTGGCAGAATCCAAAGCTTATATATGGATGCTCTGGAACAAGCCCTCAAGTCTGGCTTTATACCAGTCCTATATGGGGATGCCGTGCTAGATTATGCTCAAGGGTCAGCCATCCTCTCTGGAGATCAGATAGCCGCCAGGCTTGCGGTAGAATTTGATGCCAGGAGAGTAATCTTCGGCGTAGATGTTGATGGCCTATATACATCTGACCCAAAAGTCGTCCAAAATGCGCGCCTTATCACTGAGATAACTGTTGAGGATTTAAAGGGGATTACCGCATCGGTTGGTGGGGCAAGGGCGTCTGATGTGACGGGCGGCATGATGGGAAAAATACTGGAGATAATTGATCTAGTCTCTAGGGGCATTGAGGTGCTTATTATAAATGCTTTAAGGGAGAATAACATTTACAGGGCATTAAGAGGAGAAAGTGTCGTTGGAACGAGAATTATTGGGGGGAAAGTTTAGGATAGAGGATAGAAAGAACGATCATATCAGGATCTGCGCCGAGCGCGATGTTGGGGCAAAAGAGATCTCAACAGGCTTTAGGGATGTTTACCTAATACATAGGGCCCTCCCAGAAATCAATCTGAGCGACATTAGGACAGAGATATCCTTCCTAGGCCATAGTTTTTCGGCGCCAATAATTGTTGAAGGCATGACTGGCGGGACGGAGAAGGCTATGGAGATAAACGCCGCAATAGCTGAGGCTGTTGAGGAGCTCCGCCTAGGCATGGGTGTTGGGAGCCAGAGAGCCGCCATAGAGAAGCCTAATTTAGAGCGAACCTATAGAATTGTCAGGGAGAAGGCCCCAAATGCCTTTATAGCCGCAAATATTGGTGGGGCTCAGCTTGCAGCAGGATACACTATAAAGGAGGTTGCCTCGGCTATCGATATGATTGGAGCGGATGCCCTAGTGATACATTTGAACCCTCTTCAGGAAGCTATTCAGCCTGAGGGTGAGACGCTGTATGCTGGAATACTGCAGAAGATAAGCTACCTAGCCAATAGGCTTGATGTCCCCATTATAGTTAAGGAGACTGGCTGCGGCATCTCATGCGAGGTTGCCCGCATGCTTGAGGGGGCTGGCGTCTCATGTATTGATGTGGCTGGCGCTGGAGGGACGAGCTGGGCTGCCGTAGAGTATTATAGGGCTGCTGAGCGTGGCGATACTTATGGCCAGGATCTTGGATTAATATTCTGGGATTGGGGTATACCAACCGTTGTCAGCCTAGTTGAGGTTGTTAACTCAGTTAGGATTCCAGTTATAGCCTCTGGCGGGGTTAGGGCTGGGCTAGATATAGCTAAGTCTATTGCGCTTGGAGCATCCCTAGCTGGGATAGCCCGTCCAGTCCTCCTAGCAGCGTTGAAGGGTCCGAAGGAGACGAAGCGGTTCTTAATGTCCTTAGTTAGTCAGCTTAAATGCGCTATGTTCTTGACGGGCGCTAAGTCCATAGAAGATTTAAAGAGGGTTCCCTTGGTTATAGTTGGCAAGACCGCGGAGTGGCTTAGGGCGAGGGGCTTCAACCCTGATCTATTATATGCTAGGAGGAGTGGTGTATCAGAGTGGGCCTGCTTGATATAGAAGCCTATTTAGAGGAGACTGCCAAAAAGGTTAATGCTTGCATAGAAAAATATATTCCGAGGGTTCTATCCGAGGATTCACTATTATTTAAGATTATTCCGCCGAGATATCGCCTAGACTTTGACGCCCTTAACAAGGCTATCAGCGAGCCTCTCTGGGAATTCCTTGATAGGGGTGGAAAGCGGTGGCGCCCAGCGCTCTTCCTCCTAATATATGAAGCCTTGGGTGGTAAATCTGAGGATGCTTTAGATTTTGCCATAATCCCAGAAATCATACATAATGGTACATTGATAGCCGATGACATTGAAGACTCTTCTGAGATGAGGAGAGGGAAGCCCTGCACATACAAGATCTACGGCTTAGACATAGCCATAAACCTATCGCAGGCAATGTACTTCCTACCAATAATAGTTTTAAGCGATAAGCGGAATGAGATTCCTGTAGAGACTGCTAGAAGGCTTTATGAGGTTTTTGTTCAAGAGATGATAAACCTCAGCCTTGGGCAGGCAATCGACATAGCTTGGCATAGAGGCTTAGTTCCCCCTGAGACTCTGTGTGAGGAGCATTATCTGCAGATGTGCGCCTATAAGACTGGGACTCTTGCAAGGATGTCAGCTAAAATGGCTGCAATCTTAGCTGGTTCAGGCGACGAGGTTATTAGTAGAGTTGGGGGGTTCGCCGAATCTATAGGTGTAGCTTTTCAGATTCAGGATGATATACTTGATATAACTGGGGAGGAGTTCGCTAAGGGGAAGGGTGGTCTTGGCATGGATATAACTGAAGGAAAGATAACTTTAATGGTCATATACACGCTGCGGAGGGCTAGTAGAGAGGATGGATTGGAGCTTCTAAGGATACTCAGAATGCATACGGGGGATGAATCCCTTAAGATGAAGGCCATTAACATAATGCGGAAATACGGCGCTATAGAGTATGCGAGGAACGTTGCCTCAAGATTAGTTGAGGAGGGCTGGAAGAATATAGACGGGTTAATACCTGAGGGGGAGCCAAAGAAAAAGATTAAGGCATTCGCAGAGTATCTTATCCAGAGAAAAATATAATCATCAGTGTATCCTTGTTTAGGGGCTGCCGAAAAATTGGGCTCGGGGACAGTGGACTTAGATTCCATTAGAGCCTTGGCAAAGAAGATCGCCCTATTAAACGCTGTTTCCTATGGCGGGAAAGCTCAGAGTAAGCCCGTTATAGGGAGAATTTTAGGAGAGAGACCGGATCTAAAGCCCTTCGCTAAAAACATTGTGGCGATAGTTGAAGAGGTTGTTCAGGAGGTTAATAGCCTATCCCAGAGCGAGCAGATTAGCCTCCTAAAAACTCTCTGGCCAGAAGCTCTGGCATCCAAGGCTAGGGAGGAAAAAGCATGGGAGAAGAGTCTCCCACCATTACCAAACGTTGAGAAGTATGGGCGTGTCGTAACGAGGTTTGCTCCGAACCCGGACTGCGTCCTACATATCGGCTCCGCTAGGGCAATAATCCTCTGCTACGAGTATGCTAAAATGTATGGTGGAAAGTTTATTCTAAGATTCGAGGACACTGATCCAAGATTAAAGAAGTCCTCCCTTGAATTCATGGACTTAATAAGGAAGGATTTAGATTGGCTTGGATGTCCACCTGACGAGGAATATATCCAGAGCGATAGAATAGAAATCTACTATAAATACGCTGAAAAACTCCTTTCTGACGGATACGCCTACGTCTGCAAGTGTAAGCCGGAGGAATTCCACGCAAGAGTCATAGTTGGGGAGCCATGCCCATGCCGTGACCTTCCACCTGAGGAGCATTTGAGTAGATGGGATGGAATGCTGAGCGGAGTTTATGGTGAGGGTGAGGCCGTCGTTCGCATAAAGACCGATTTAAAGCACCCAAACCCAGCCATTAGGGATTGGCCAGCCTTTAGGATAATAGATACAGATAAGTATCCGCATCCGAGAGTCGGCTCAAAATATAGGGTTTGGCCCCTCTATAATTTCGCCTGTGGGATAGATGACCACCTAATGGGAATAACGCATATTATACGTGGAAAGGAGCATTTGACTAACCAGGAGAGACAGAAGTATCTGTACCGCTATCTGGGCTGGGAGTATCCTGAGGCGATACATTATGGTAGGCTTAAGATTGTTGGCGCATCCCTCAGCAAATCTAAGATTGTGCGCGGGGTGATGGAGGGCATTTATACTGGATGGGATGACCCCCGCCTAGCAACTTTTCTCGCCCTTAGGCGTAGGGGTATTAAACCTGAGGCTATAAGGAGACTCATACTTGAAATAGGGCCTAGACCAGCGGATATAATTATAAGCTGGGAGAATCTATACGCCCACAACAGGAAGATAATAGACCCCATTGCTAACAGATTCTTCTTTGTCTGGGATCCAGTGAGGTTGACCGTTGAGGGCGTTATGAGGGATTTCGTGACTCATATTCCATTACACCCAGATCATCCGGAAAGGGGTGAGAGGATATTTCATATCAGACCCATTAGGAGAGTTGCCGTCTTTTTAATCTCTGGCAGAGACGCTGAGCAACTATATGTTGGAAGAATTGTGCGTTTAATGGAGCTATTTAATATTGAGGTCAAAGCTGTCTCCAGTAGTCAAGTGAGCGCTGTCTTCTATAGCGAATCATATGGTGACGCCAAGAGACTTAATGCCCCCCTAATCCACTGGCTCCCAAACGAGAACCTACTGCCATGCAACGTAGTTATGCCAGACAATACTATCGTCAGCGGTTTCACTGAGCCCTCGATTAAAACTTCTAGGGTTGACGAGGTTGTGCAGTTTGAGCGCTTCGGCTTTGTGAGAATAGAGAAGGTGGATGAAGAGGTAACCGCCTTCTACGCTCACAAATAGAGTATTTAAAAGGGAGAGATTTCTAGAAAAGATTGTTTTGAAGGGTTAATGATAAAGTTTATGTGTGACGCCCTGTAGGAAACTATGGATGATGGAAATTGAGTATTCCAGAGAGTATACTGAGAGAAAAGCTCAGGAATTTTCTTGAGGAAGATATAGGTTTGGGCGATATTACGACAGAGGCTATCATTCCCAGCGGGATTAAGGTTCACGCACAAATAGTAGTGAAGGAGCCAGCAGTTGTGGCAGGACTTAACGAAGCAAAAATGATCTTTGAGATTGTTGGCGCAAAGTTTCTGCCGAATGTTAGAGAAGGAGAAGAGGTTCAGCCAGGCACCTCTATAGCTGAGGTTGAGGGTGATGGGAGAAGCATACTTTTAGCTGAGAGAACCGCGCTGAATCTTCTCTCAAGGATGAGCGGGATAGCTACTGAAACAAGAAAATTGGTTAGGAAGGTTAGGGATGCCGGACTAAATGTGCGCATAGCTGCAACTAGAAAGACGGCTCCTGGGCTAAGGTATTTTGATAAGAGGGCCGTCATAATTGGTGGAGGAGACCCGCATAGATTTAGGCTAGATGATCAAATACTCATAAAGGACAATCATATAGCTATCGCTGGCAGCCTAGAGGAAGCATTAAAGAGAGCTCTCTCTTACGCCAGCTTCTCGAAGAAGATTGAGGTTGAAGCGAAGACCGTGGATGATGCTATTAGGGCGGCTGAGCTAGGCGCTGATATAATAATGCTGGACAATATGAGCGTTAAAGAGGTGCAGAAGGTTATCAATTCTCTTAGGGAGCTTGGCTTTAGGGATAAGGTTCTCATAGAAGTTTCCGGGGAGATAACTGAGAATAATATATTAGATTACGCTAGGACTGGCCCAGACATAATCTCTGTCGGGGCTATCACACATTCCGTTAAATCTATTGACATGAGCTTAGAGGTTATCAAAGTAGAAAGGTAACTTAGGCTGGAAGATTCTCCTCAGCAGCCCTCTTGATAACATTCACAACTGTTGATGCTGGTGCGTCGGTCTTTATCCCCCTAGCGTGAAAGTGCGTCCTTAAAGCCTTATAATTCATGCTTAAGAGGAGGTCAATTACTTCTTTTAACGGTGGTGTGGGCAAACCGAATTTGTCGCAGATCTCATCGATAACATAGTAGGTGAGTGGAGCATCAGTCTCACCCCTTACTAAAAATATTATTTTCTTAGCCTCATTATCTATATGGCTGAAATAATCTTTCCCTAAATTCTCCTCCAATTTACTACAAAAGTTTTCATCAACAATTTTCCCGAGCCATAATGGTCCAGCAGCCCTTAATGTTGAGCCGCATTCTGGGCATCTGGTTTCACGTCCACTCAATAGGATGTCTTGGTGGGTCTCTCTATGAAAGCACTTGAAACAGTGCAGTATATAGCCCATATTCTTCAGGGCTTCGTCGGCTTTCTTAGCGCCATACTCGACTAGAGAATATAACCTGATATAATGCCGTGTGCTATGACTGAATAATATTTTTATTCCAATGTTATGCCTAGCTGCCGCCATCGCAAGGCAGCCAGCTAGGAGCCTTATCGCTATTTCATGACAATACTCTGTTTTTAGGGATAAGCCACAATATTTTCTTAAGGCTACTTTTGGATAGACCCCGCAGAGTGGAGCCATATCTGTTGCCGTTAAAGCTAATAGTCCCCCATCCCTCAATGCCCTAATCGCGGAGTCTAAGTATAGGGCTGGAGAACCAAAGGGATCAATATCTATAAAATCGAACCTGTTTCTTGGGGCAGCATGCCTACTAAGAAAAAGGTTTGCATCCTCATTTGACACAAAGACTTTTTCATCAAGGTTATTCAGACGAATGTTATATTTAGCGAGCTGGCAAGCCCTCTCACTTATATCATTGAGATAAACGCTCTTTATTCCCTTAACCTCCTTTGCAAACCTTATCCCCCTGACACCACAGCCTGCCAGAGGCTCGGAGACGCTTAAGTCCCTATTGACTATGTCTTGATATGATTGCAGGGCTAGGACAGCTATATCTCTGCAAATCTTCATTTTGGGATTATAGAATACTGGGGCTCTGGCAGGGGCGTAGTCCCAGCAACCCCTCTTGAAAAGCTCAAGTACTGGAACAGCTATATCAGCCATCCCTTCACGAATGACTCTTATAGGAAAATTGAGATCTAAACTCTCCATTATCACCAATTGAAGTGAAATAGAAGAAGGAAATTTATTTTGCGGAATTCCATTTTTAGTCGCCGGGCACTACAGTATATAAGGGTATCCGAGATTAGTGATCATGGTGATCACAATGACTATTAATGAGTTAAGAAGGGATTACATAATAGATAGGTGGGTTGTAATCGCATCGCAGAGAAGAAAGAGACCGACAGATTTCATTGTGGAGCGCCCTAGGGAGAGAAGATCCGCTGAATGCCCATTCTGCCCCGGAAATGAAAAATCTACTCCACCAGCGTCCCTTGTCTATCTATTAAGCAGTGATGGTAGTATAAGAAGAGATGAGGATAGAGGCGAAGAGCGGCATAAAAATTGGATTGTTAGGTGTTTCCCAAACCTTTACCCGGCATTTTCTCCAATAAAATTGGAAAGCTTGTCAAATATTCAAGGTGGATTCGAGTACGTTCGTTTGGATGCGCTTGGATACCATGAGGTTCTTGTCGAGTCGCCAAATCATGATGAGCATCCTAGCGTTGCTAGAGTGGGGCAGCTGATACATGCCATAAATGCACTTAAAGATAGAACCAAATTTTTTATGGAGAAAGATTTTGTGAAGTATGTCTCGATATTTAGAAATCACGGCGCCAGCGCCGGGGCCTCCCTCTCCCATGCACATATGCAGATAATAGCTATGCCGATTATCCCCAAAATAGTTTTTGAAGAATATTCCGCGAGTAAAAGATACTATGAGGATAATGGCAGATGTATCTTCTGTGACATAATGGTGAAGGAGCGGGGGACCGAGCGCCTCATATATGAAAATAATGCTTTCATGGTCTTTGCTCCATGGGCTTCAATAAACCCCTTTGAGTTCTGGATATTTCCTAAAAGGCACCAGTCGACTATAATAGATATGAGGGATGATGATGTTAAGGATTTCGCGGTGACCCTTAGGCTTTGTTTAGGTGGGCTGAGGGGCCTGCTTAATGATCCACCATATAACCTTGGCTTTCACATGATGCCTGGAGAGCATTATCACTGGCATGTCGAAGTCTACCCAGCACTATCCATCTGGGCTGGCTTCGAGAAGAGTACTGGAACATATATTAACATTGTTCCTCCAGAAGAAGCTGCCAGATGCCTAAGAGAATCTCTTGAGTCTGAGAAAAGAAGACTTGTCCACTAGGATCTGTAATTTACTGGTTAGAAGATCATAAATTATACTATGGCTCTGCGAGTCTTTGCGAGTTATTAACTACTGGGCGGGCATTTTCAGCTCATTTATCTGTAGCCTTATACTTGGGCATCGTGGCACCAAAGAGGTATATATGCCCATAAAATAAAAAATTAGAAATTAGCTATAAATACTGAGGACTTTTCTCATACCATTAATTGTCACAAAGTATTTTTTGGTTTCCCCACTAGTTTTGGTTTCAGCATATCCCTTCTCTATAAGCCTATTAAGGTTCTCCTCAACCTTCTGTTTCTCCATCGATGCTAGGCAGGATATCTCCTCTATAGAGAGAGCTCTTTCCGGATATATGGCGCCAACATTATGTAGAATACATAAGAGGTAAATTTCATCTGTGATTTGCGTTACTCTATCTCGCATAAAGATCATCCCTTTAGAGCTTTCTCGTAAATTTCGATGGTTCTACTAGCTACAGCCTTCCAGCTATACACTTCGCGAACTTTCTTTTTAGCGTTTTGCACAAGCCATTGTGCATAACCAAAATCGGATAAGATTTTATTCACACCCCAGGCTATTGAGTCCGGGTTCTCCCTGTAGGCTAGGAAGCCTGTCCTGTCATGCTCAATGATCTCCGCTAATCCACCAACGTTACTTGCAACCACCGGGACTCCTGCAGCCATCCCCTCTAAAGCAACTATCCCAAATGGCTCATAGATAGATGGGATTACCAGGACATCTGAGCTTATGGTTAATTCAATTACGTCCTGGTCACTCAAAAATCCTAAGAATGTTATTTTGTGGGGATACCCTGTAGAGCGCGCTAGGTTCCAGAGATTATCTTTAACCCAGCCGTCTCCAACTATAACTATTCTAGCCTCTGGGTGCTGCCCAAATATTTTCGGCGCTGCCATAATTAGGTATTCTACACCCTTTTGTGGCACGAGCCTTCCAATGAAAAGGATTATTCTCTCGCTTGGATCTATTCCAAACCTTCTCTTAACGTTGTTCCGATCAACATTAATCTCATACCTTGATATATCGATGCCATTTGGTATAACATCTATCTTCTCGCTTGGTAAGCGGAAGTGTCCCTCAAGCTCGCTTTTCATCGCATAGCTTGTTACGATAACCCTCTTTGACTCATAAGTCAGCCACCACTCAAAACCATCAATTAGAAACGAATCTGGATTATATAGTCCCTGTGCCCTGCCCACCTCAGTGCTATGTATTGTTGAGACAAGTGGCACTCTCAAATAATGTTTTGAAGATATGCTTGCGGGGGCGACGAGCCAATCATGCGCATGAATTATATCAATCTTCTCATTCTTGCTGATATCAGCAATTTTCTTCTCCATAAAATGATTAAATAATAGTGTCCAGACGATGAAGTCTGGATGACCTAGCTCTATAGGAACTCTATGGATCTTAACGCCGTCAACTTCTTCATATGGGGATGCTCCGGGGAACTCTAGGGTAACTATGTGAACATTATGCCCACTCTTAGCAATTTCTCTTGCTAAACCTTCACAATGTCTCGATATCCCGCCAACTATTCTTGGCGGGTACTCCCATGTAAGCATGCAAATATTCATCTGGTTGACACGCTTACCTTATGAGAGATAAAGGTATGCCGTGATATTAAGTTTCCTTAAAGTCTATTAATTCTGCATCAACGCGTTAATTGAAACCCAAAAATTAAGCAGAATGCGGCTAAGTAATTTTATGGAATAACCTCTTTATACACTCTAATAGTATTTTCTGCAACCCTCCTCCACGTAAACATCTCTAGAACCCTCCTCCTAGCATTCTCGCCACATCTTTTCCTAAGACCCTCGTCTTCTAAGAGAATTATCACGAACTTCGCTATATCGCTTGGATCATATGGGTTTATATGAAAGCCTGTTTGATATGGTCCAGATGGAACCACTTGTTCTCTCATGCCGCTTACGCCGCGGGCGCCGACGACTACTGGTTTACCCATGCTCATCGCCTCTGTACAAACTATTCCGAACGGCTCATATTTTGATGGGAAGACGCAAACGTCTGCCGCTGCATAATATTTTATCCTTAGATCTTCCGGCAAAAACTCATATTTGAGTATAACTTTATCGTAGAGGTTTAGCCTAGCGACTTCCTCCTTAAGCATCTCCTCCTGCTCTCCAACACCAACTATAACCAACTTAGCCTTCGGAACGCGGCTCAAAATCTCCGGCATCGCTAATACGAGCGTGTCTGCACCCTTAACCCACGTTAACCTCCCTATAAATAGTATCATGTACTCGTCATCAGCTATCCCTAGGCTTCCTCTTACAGCCTTAACTTCCTCTGGGGGTACGCTTTCCGGCGAGTATTTTTCAGCGTCTATGCCGTTATATACGACGCGTATTTTCCTTTCATCATATCCTAGGCTTACGAGGTGGTCTCGCATAGCATAGCTTACAGTTATTATCCTCTCGGCGTAGCCTGCTGCAAGTCTCTCTAAACGCTTTATTGTATCTGAGCCATCGCCAGTTCTCCCCTGCTCAGTGCTGTGTACATGGAATATGAGGGGCTTATTTAAACCCCTGCTCGCCAATATCCCCCCTATTGAGCCAAGCCAGTCGTGTGCCGCAATTAAGTCTACCTTTCTCTTCTCCATTCTCACTAGATCGTTCACTAGCTTGCTTGCCGATAATATATTGTAGAGGAAGATATCTCCAAAAAACTTCTTTCCATGCTCGCTCCATCGCTGTATTTCCTCTGGTATAAACATTGGCAGTAGTAGGCTGATGTTCATGTTCTCAACTATCGGTCTATGGACCTCCACTCCCCCATATATGTCTCTTGTCGGGGCATCCTTCGTATGCATGGCGAAAACAGTCACATCATGCCCCATTTTAACAAATTCCCTAGTTATATATTCGGCGTATGTCCCGAGACCTCCGACAAGATATGGAGGATATTCATAAGTGAAAAACACTATTTCCATAGAGTTCTCCCAACTACAGAAAACAAGATCATTAAATAATTTTAAGGTTTTCTCCATCCTCTGAACACACTTTAGAAAAAGATTTAACATGAACCGCTAGTTATCTCATTAATGGGATAAGTATGCTGGCGTTTGTGTTTGTCCGCGTTAATGTTGATATGGTGTCTAAGGTTGCATCAAAGATAGTTGAGATTGAGGGCGTGAAAGAGGTATATGAGGTTACTGGAGACATTGATATAATAGCAAAGGTATCAGCACAAAATGTTGATGAGCTGAGCAAAATAGTATTTAAGGTTAGGGAGATTGAGGGGGTTCAGGGAACGGATACAAGGATAGTTCTGGTAAGCCATACTAGGTGAAGTTTTTGGAAAAGAAGCCGATCGCCGAACGCATAAGAAACATGCGATCAAGCGGCTTATCTAAGGAAGAGATTGTTAAGACCCTTTATCTTGAAAAGTATCCTATCTTTGAGATAACAGAAGCCCTAAATCTCTCTTCCCAAGAGCTTTTTGAGATTAATGAGCGCTTACGCCTATACCTTTTGAGGTGCCCGGTTGGCCACAAGTTCTTTGATGACCCAGCCCTCCACGCTCCTGATGCACACTATTGCGTTGAATGTAAAAGATGGTTCAATGAGTCAACGCTAAGGGATGAAATAAACCTTGAAATCAGAAGATTAAGGGAAAAGGAGTCTCTAAGATAAAAATTCTTTCCCCGAATTTAGCCTAGTTTGCTAAGTTTCTTTATCTCCTTCAATCTCTCTTCAAGTGTTGACAGTAAGTTTCTTCTAATGTTCTCCCCACTTCCCTTCACCTCTTTACGTAGGTCTGATATTTTGGCGGCTAGGTAATCATCGCCAATGATCTCAGAGATCCATTTCTCAAAATCTCCTCTGCTTAAATGGAATATTATTGATTCAACGTCTACTTTTCTCACAGCCTCATAAAATTCCTCCAGGCTTGTGGCCAATATATTCGTTGGAAGACCTACTTGGTGAAAGAACCTAAAGCCCTTGCACGGTGGAACGCGCCTAAGTAAGCGTCTATACCTCGACTCTGGCTTACCAGATTCTACTAGGCACCTAGCTCCAAGATATAATAGAATCTTTATATATGTTCTAAATGCATCCATCGGCCTCACATATGGATTAAATACGCTGTGAACTATTCCGGAACCGCCGCCCTTCATGCACATATAGTAAAAGTGGTCGCTTGTCTGTAAGTACCGCCAAACCCTAAGTAGATTGGGCTCATTCACCTCTTTGATGAGAAACCCAATCTCGTTTAGCAGATCGAATGATATTATTTGTTGCGGGTTGCCCAGCCACGCGCTTAGATCACGTTCGATATCAGCCCATGAGATGGTATTCTCTGGCGGGACATCTATCACATCGCATGGAGCATACTTCTGAACAACCTCTCTTGGGGTAGACCAGCATAGATTATCTCGTTTCTCAACCTCTATTGGGAGCCACCTAAGAAACTCAAATATTCCGCTCTCAGCCCAGAAATGTTCGCCAAATGTCTCATAATCAAGAAATATTATTATATTTTGGCCAGGAGTGTTAGCCAGCCAGGCAGCATACTTATCTGCTGTTAGGGGCCATTGATCCCACCATCTCGATGAGAAGCGAAAGCCTATGTCGTCCGAAAGCCTATAATTGCGTAGTAGAAGGTTGATCGAGGAGTCCTTAGCCCTATATACATAATTTGGCGACCTCCAGCCAAGTATCCTATCAACCCCCTCCGTGACTATAGTCTTGAATCCAAGAGATTCAACAGTTCTAGCAATATCATTATTATATATACACTCGGTATTCTCAAATGTCTCCGGGGAATAGCTAAACAAGTCTATTATAGCCTGCCTATGCATCTCAACCTGCTCAATAAACTCCATCTCATCCCGTTTATTCAGAGAGGCTAGCGAATGGTAATAGGTTTGGCTCAGCAGCTCAGTCTGTCCTGTCTCAACGACTTGCCTAAATAGATCTAGTAGGTCTGGATTCCACCTCTCGCATTGTTCTAAGAATGTTCCAGAAAAGCTAAATGATACCTTAAATGGTTTTTTCTCTCCCCGAAATCTTTCTATCTGCTCCAAAATAATTTCGGTTGCCGGGAAATAGCACCTTTGAGAGACGCGCATAAAGATCTCTTTGTTCAGTTTCTGGTTAAAACAGATGTTATAGAGATCTCTTATGCTGATGTTCGAGTTAAGTATAGTGCTAAGCTCAAAATCGTGCCTTAATCTAAAGGGCTGGTGAACCTCAAAGATCAGGCATATGTCAGTCAACTTGATCACGCAAAGATTTCTCAATAACCTTTTGATTACGCCTATTATGCATGCTTAATATTCAATTACTTCTAAATCTAACCTTTAAATGTTTTACTTTTGTGTGAGAAAATGTATGAAAGTTGGGATACAGATTTTATTGTCAAGATGAGCTTAGATCAAGTCAACCTATTAATCGAGGAAGCGCGGAGAAAGTTTCCGATAGAAATATGCGGAGGTCTCTTCGGCATAATTAATGGAAAAGAGGTGCTTGTTAAAAAGATAAGTTTTCTTAGAAATGTGCTTGCCTCAAGAGAATTGTTTGAGGTGGATCCAGAGGAATTTTTAGCAGAGTTTATTAAGTCTGAGAGGGAGGGGTTACAACATATAGGCTTCTTTCACTCTCATCCAGGCACCACAGAGCCATCTAAAATAGACTTGAAATTCATGGAATTGTGGCCTGGAACAATATGGCTAATAATATCATCGCTTAACCGTAATATAGCAGCCTACAGAATAGTTAACGGCAAATTACGCCTAGTCTATATCAGAATATTACATGTATGATCAATAGATTTAAAAAAGAATAAAAGGGCGATTTTTAATAGGAGTTTTCGTGGTAGGCTTTGAGTAAAACGGGAAACTTAGTTGTCGTCAAAGTTGGGACAAGCAGCATAACCAAGGACGATGGCAGCCTTGATCTAGATGCAATGCGTGAGCTTTCGGACCAGATTGCGGAAGCCATTAAGATGGGCTACAGGATAATCCTCGTGACATCAGGTGCGATTGCATCCGGGCTGGCCGAGCTTACGGTTAAACCAAAGCCAAACGATATAGTTTTTAAGCAGGCTTGTGCGGCAGTCGGTCAGGCAATTCTCATGGAACATTATCGTCAGCTCTTTAAACGCCACAATTTAAAGGTTGCCCAGATCCTACTAACACATGATGATCTAGCGAATAGAGTCTCATATGTGCATGTGTGCAATGTTCTTGATAGACTGCTGAGTCTAGGCGTTATACCAATAATAAATGAGAATGATGTTACGTCCGTTGAAGAGATAATGCCAGTCATGAAAGGCTATAAAATCAATTTCAGCGATAATGATATTCTCTCTGTCTTAATAGCGAATGCCGCTCAAGCCGATCTAGTCATAATATTATCTGATGTTGATGGACTCTACGACGCTAATCCATTGAAGAATAAGGATGCTAGGATAATTCCCGTTGTTGAGAAGATAACTCCTGAGATTAAGGCGGCTGCTGATGGTAAAAGTGCGTTTGGTAGGGGTGGTATGAAGACTAAGCTGGAGGCGGCCGAAATAGCAATGCAGAGTGGGATTCCACTAGTAATCGCAAATAGTAGGAGGAGAAACGTAATAGTGGATATTCTGAGAGGGGAGAGAGTGGGAACATACTTTAAGCCATCTGGAAGGATGCCGAGCATAAAGAGGTGGATAGCTTACGGAGCTGGAGCAAAGGGGGCAATCAGAGTTAATAAGGGAGCCAAGCAAGCAATCCTTAAGGGCGCAAGTCTGCTGGCAGTTGGCATAGAATCTGTTGAAGGACAATTTAAGATAGGTGATGTTGTAAGTGTTCTCGGCCCAGATGGAGAAGAATTTGCACGTGGAATAGTCAATTATTCAAGCGAAGAATTAAACCTCATTAAGGGTCTAAGAACCCCGCAAATAAAAAAGGTTTTAGGCTACATTAGAAGAAAAGAAGTAATTGTCAGAAAACTTATGTATGTATTTAGTGAGGTTGAGAAAAATGAGTGAAGATATAAGTAGTCTTGTTTTGGGTATATGCAGGAAGGCTAAAGAGGCTTCATATATTCTGGCGAGACTGCCTACTGAGACTAAAAATAGGGCGTTATATAACATGGCTGATGCCTTAGAGGCTCATTCTGATGAGATTCTAGAAGCTAATAGAAAGGATGTTGAGGCCTCTAGGGCTAGTGGCGTTAAAGAAACCCTTCTCGATAGGCTGATCCTAACTAAGTCAAGGATATCAAAGATGGCTCAATGTTTGAGGGAGGTTGCCGCCCTACCTGACCCAGTCGGACAGATAGTTAAGACTTGGATCAGACCCAACGGCCTTATAATTGGGCAGATAAGGGTGCCGCTTGGCGTGGTCGCAGTAATATACGAGTCCCGCCCAGACGTCACCTCAGATGCGGCTGGAATATGCTTAAAGTCCGGTAACGCTGTTATATTGAGGGGTGGATCAGAGGCAATAAACTCCAACATTACGATAGGAAGAATTTTGAATGAGGCTGCTGTGAAGTCCGGGATACCTGAGGGTGCAATACAAGTCGTTCCCACAACAGATAGGAGGGCAGCCATCGAGCTCATGAAGATGAGGGATTATATTGACTGCCTTATACCAAGAGGTGGAGCAGACCTCATTAGGGCGGTAGTGGAGAATGCGAAGGTTCCGGTCATCGAGACTGGAATTGGCAATTGCCACATCTATGTTGAGTCTGATGCCGACCTAGATATGGCGATAAAAATAATAATTAATGCTAAATGCCAGAGACCTGGAACGTGTAACGCCGCTGAGAAGCTCCTTGTCCACAAGGATATAGCCCCAACTTTTCTACCTAAGGTAATTAGTGCTCTACGCGCCCATGGCGTTGAGGTTAGGGGCTGCGAGGAGACTAGGAAGATTGTGCCAGACGTTAAGCCAGTGACAGAGGATGACTGGTATACTGAATATTTAGACTTGATTATCGGAGTTAAGGTTGTAGGCGGTTTAGATGAGGCGATAGCACACATAAACAAGTATGGGACAAAGCATTCGGACGCCATAATCACATCGGATTTCAATAAGGCTCTTCGCTTCATCCGGGACGTTGACTCCGCAGCTGTATACTGGAATGCCTCAACGCGCTTCACGGATGGAAACCAGTATGGGCTTGGCGCAGAGATAGGTATAAGCACGCAGAAGCTGCATGCCCGCGGGCCGATGAGCGTGGAACACCTCACTAGTATTAAATACTTCGTCCTCGGTAGGGGGCACATAAGGGAATCATAGAATTTGTTGATGCTTTTGTATCCACAACTTAAGCTAAACTTTTAGCAAGTGATAATATTTTATGCTTGCCGAAAGGGAGATTTTAATTGCAATCTTAAAAAATACGGCGGACGAATCTAACACTAGCATCGAAGAGATCTCCAGGGAGGCCAAGATACCGCGGGCAACCGCTTTAGAGACGCTGAATAGGCTTTGTAAATCTGGTTTCTTAACGATAAATGGTGATAAGGTGTTTGTTAATAGAGAGCAGCGCTTAAAGATTGCTGTAAAATCTATAGGATTGGGGGCTGATGTTGAGAGAGTTGCAGGGCTTTTAACGTGGTCCGAGTTTGAGCATTTCTCAAAGGAATCTTTCGGATTGAACGGCTTTAGAGTCCTCACAAACTTTCATTTTAAGTGGTTTGGGAGAAGATGGGAAATAGATTTAATTGGTCTCAGGAAACCTCTAGTTATCTCGACAGATTGTAAGCACTGGCACAGCAGGTGGAGTGGATCAGCCAGCATCGAGGCCGCCAGAAATCAAGCTGAGAGGACTAGAGCTCTAGCCGAAGCCTCAAGGCGTATCAAAAGTAAGATTGGCATAGACGAATGGAAATATGCCTACTTCATTCCATTAGTTCTCTCGCTTCATCCCTCGCAACATAAGTTTTATGAAAGGATACCAATAGTGCCAATATTACAGATCGGCGATTTTCTCCAAAATGTTATAGTTCATCTGGATGAAGTGAATCACTTCTATATACAATATGTTTAATAAATTTTAGCGGGTAATGGTGTTGTAAATTGTCTCTAGGGGGTATCTATGGAAGGTGGTAATGGTAAATATGGTAGAATATTAACGTTAAAAGAAGTTAGACGGATGAAGAAGCGGGGTTATCAGGCCGAAAGAGATCTGGTTAAGAAGCTCCGTGATCTAGGATTTAAATCTGTTAGGATCCCAGTATCCGCTTCTAGCGGCGAGCCCCTGCCAGATGTATTTGCGGTGAAGAGTGACTGTATAATGGCGTTTGAGGTTAAAGCCCCAAGAGATAGGAGAGCATATTTTCCAAGGGATCAAGTAAAAAAGCTATTTGATTTTTTAAGCATGTTTGACTCATATCCTAATAGAATAGCTGTTCTAGTCGCAAAGTTCCCCCGTAAATGGATTTTCAGGCGGATAGATGTTATTGATGACTATTTCATTAGCGCGGATGAGGTGAGTAATCTGAGGCTTGAAGCGATTTAAAGTTGAAGAATAAAGTTTATACTCTTCCGCCCTTCTTCTCGTTAAAAGGTGAGCAGCATAGGTTGTCCTTTGAGATACAAGATCTAGACGATCTCCTGAGAACATTAATCCTTATAGAACTAGGCAAAAGGGCAGTTTCAAAAAATAGATTAAGGCATAGAATAGAGAGCATTTGTGGCGGAAATTTCTGCGTAGATGAGAGGACCTTCACCGAGAACCTTAAGAGAATGGTTGAGGAAGGCTTAATAATTGATTATGGTGGCTCTATCGGATTGACGAGTAAAGGTGCTAAAATAAGTTCTGAGTGGAAGAGACTTCTCTATAAGGATGAGCCAATACTAGAGGTGGTTGTCGGCATAGCCGATGGGTCTATCACAAGCCTCCTTGTAATAATCTCATCGCTTGTAGCTGGCTTAACTTCTAAAATAACATTTATCGCCTCTCTATTGAGTCTAGCTGTTGTCTCATTAACAAACTTTTCAAGTTTCCTTCTGGGTGGAGTAACGGAGGATCTAGCCGACTTGGCAACGCTGCAGAACATAGTAACCTATAGTCTAAGTAATATAACTGATGTTAATGAGAGGGAGAGAGCTCTACTGCTAACTAAGGGGATCTTCAATCTACTGCGTGCTAAGAGAAGTAGATTTAGTATTGTGGCATCGTTAATTTGTGGAGTAACAACATTTATGTCTGGCACAATACCATTAATAATATTCTTATCCCTACCATTCCCAATAGACTTAGCTATTTCTCTACTTGTAATAGGACTGATGATCGGCGTTTTTCTAGTATATTACCGCTCCCGCAAGACAAGATTACCTTGGAAGATAATTCTCTTCCAAACAGTTATAGTTATAGCTGTTACCGTATCTATTTCCCTATTATTAGGCTACTATCTCTGAAGAGCGTTAAATGATAACAAACAGAAGATGGAGTATGGGATGAGGCATGAAAAACGGATTTTAAGATGAAACTTAATAAAGTGTTTTCTTTATAATCCTACAGACCCTAATAACATCTTTATACCATCTTCCCTCTAAATGGGACCATTAAAATTAAGATACCGCTAGGACTGTTGCGCTATTAAATTCTTCATATTTTGCAAGAAAACAATTTTACTCCTAGAATACACACTTAAATCATTCGGGTGGGTCTTAGCTTGAGCATGAGAGGTAAAAGTATTGGACTGATTGTTAATCCAATAGCTGGGATGGGTGGGTCGGTTAGCCTTAAGGGAACTGATGGAGAAGAGATACTGGAGAAAGCATTAAGTCTGGGGGCAAAACCAGTTGCGCCCCGGAGGGCAGAGATATTCCTCTTACACCTAAAGAACCTTATTAATGAAGAGATCAATTTGCTAGTTGGCGCCGGGTGGATGGGTGAATTTGAAGCTATGAGGGTTGGTTTCGAGCATACCGTGATAGGTCAGAGAAAAGAGAGAACCACAGCCGATGACACAAAAGAAATAGCGGTAAAGATGCTTGAAAGCAACGTCAGTTTACTTGTCTTCTGTGGAGGTGACGGAACTGCAAAGGATATATTTGATGTCATAGGACTACGCTTACCAGTTCTTGGGGTTCCAAGCGGCGTTAAAATGTACAGTGCCGTCTTTGCCACAACCCCAGAGAGCGCGGCTAGGGTTATCTCCCGCTTCCTATTTGAGGGGCTACCGCTTAGAGAGGCTGAGGTGATGGATGTTGATGAAGAAGCCTTTAGGGAGAACAGCCTCTCAGCGAAACTTTATGGTTATATGCTCATCCCCTACGAGCCAGATTTAATCCAAGGCGCTAAGGAGGCCAGCTTATTCACGGAGGATGAGCTGCACAATCAGGCAGCGGTTGCTCTCTACTTTATTGAGAAGGTTATGGAGCCAGATACCATATACATCCTCGGCCCAGGAACCACTACGAGGGCTATAGCAGCTCTTCTGGATGAGGAGAAGACTCTTTTAGGCGTTGATCTACTTCTTAATGGAAAGATAATTAAATATGATGTTAATGAAGCTGAGATACTTGAGGCGATTCGCTCTAAAAAGGCTAAGATAGTTGTCACGCCAATAGGTGGACAAGGTTTCATATTCGGCAGGGGTAATCAGCAGATAAGCCCAGAAGTTATTAGAAAAGTTGGCCTAGAAAATATTATTGTTATTGCAACCAAGCATAAGGTTAGCGGCTTAAGTTGCCTAAGGGTTGATACTGGTGACCAAGAGATCGATAGGATGTTGAGGGGCTTCATGAGGGTGATTATAGATTATGACGAGGAATGTTTAATGCCAGTTAAATAATTAGGCTCCTCTTCTTTATATAGTGGCCGCGTATATTTATACTGAATCCACATTTTGGGCACCTTTTGTCCTCGGTAATATTATAGCGTGTGATGCTGAACCCATACCTCTTTATTAAAACCTCATTACAGTTCGGGCAATATGTATGCTCATATCTATGCCCTGGAACATTGCCCATATAGACATAAAGCATACCTATACTCCTAGCCATTTTACAGGCTTCCTCGAGCGTCCTTATACTGGTTGCAGGCTTATCAAATTTGTAGGCTGGATAGTATCTAGTGAAGTGGATCGGCGTCTCAGGACCGACCTCCTTGAGAGCCCTCTCAATTATGCTTCTTAGACACTCTTCATCGTCATTCACATCTGTTATCACCAGGTTTACTAGCTCTACGTGAAAGCCCATCCTTTTAGCCTCTCTAGCGTTTCTCCAAACTTTTTCGACGTCTATTCCACCACAGAATTTCTCATAGACTTCATTGTCTCCCTTAATATCAATTTTTAATCCATCCATGCCAGACTCCCATAAGGCTTTCAGGGCTTCAAGGGTCATGTAACCGTTTGAGACGTAACATGAGTATAGGCCCCTCTCACGCCCGATCCTGAAGACATCGATATTCCAGTCCGTTAATAGAGTTGGCTCCTGAAAACTTGAGCAAAGACCCTCATCCCCACTCTCTAACGCCAATTTAACGATTTTCTCCGGAGAATAATATTCTGCTTTCTTTGGGTTTGGCTGTGACCTTGAAAGCGCCCAATTCTGGCACCATGGGCAGAGGAAATTGCATGACCATGTCGAGTATGTGAGGGCTGTCGAACCAGGCCAGTAATGGAAGAACGGCTTTATCTCTATTGGCCTGCTCTCTACGGCGCTTAGGTTGCCATAAGCGAGGGTATAAAGCTTGCCATCAATATTTACTCGTGTTTTACAGAAGCCGCTTTCTCCAGGAGCGATTATACATCTACGCTCACATAATGTGCATTCGACTTTATCATTAGAAACCCTTCTATAAAAGATGGATTCACGAACACTAGGCAATCTAAGAATCTCTTCCAATTCCCCTAAATAAAAGATGGAAACTCCACCTAATTAATCTTTATATTTTCCTTAAATCCTTATTTTGGAATAATTTTCCGTGCGGTGGGACTTTAATGGCCGCTGTTAGGATCAGAAACAGAGAAGAGATTCTGAGCAATGCTGGATCTGAGGTTGACCGGAGGGCTAGAGAAATAATCCTGAATTCTATCGAGAAGGGTATTGAGGCGGCTAACCCGAAGAACATCGTCCGTTCAAAGGTCAAGATAATTAACGGGAAGCTTATAGTCAATGGGGAGGCCTTTGACCTTAAATCTTTTAAGAGAATCTTTGTCGTCGGTGGGGGGAAGGCCAGTGGATATATGGCTGAAACCATAGAGGAGATTCTTGGCGACAGGATAAGCGACGGAATAATAGTTGTTCCACGCGGGACCTCCGGAAAATTAAACCTGAATATAATTAAGGTTCACGAGGCTAGCCACCCAATTCCGGATGAGAGCAGTGTTGAGGGCGCGCGAAAAATCCTTGAGTTAGTGAGGGGATCTTGTGAGTCAGATTTAATCTTATGTCTGATCTCGGGCGGCGGCTCAAGTCTAATGGCTTGCCCACATGAGGGAATAACTCTTGAGGACAAGAGGATGGTTACAGAGATTCTTCTTAGGTGCGGCGCTAAGATAAACGAGATAAATGCTGTTAGAAAGCATCTATCGAGATTTAAGGGCGGTCACCTGGCTAGGGCAGCATATCCAGCAACAGTGATAAGCCTACTGTTATCAGATGTAATAGGTGATCCGATAGATGTTATAGCCTCTGGGCCAACTGTTCCAGATCCAACGACATTTAGGGATGCAATAAATGTCCTAAAAAAATATAATGTATGGGATGCTATTCCCGAGGCTGTCAGAAATCTCCTCACTAATGGGGACAAGGGATCGGTCGAGGAGACCCCGAAGGCTGGGGATCCATGCTTTAAGAAAGTGCATAATTTTGTGATTGGGAATAATAGGTCTGCCTGCATGGCTGTCGTAGATGAGCTTAGAAGGGAGGGGTTAAACACCCTCCTACTGACGACTTTCATGGAGGGCGAGGCGCGGGTTATAGGATCCTTCCTTGGCACGATAGCTAAAGAAATTATAGTCTCGGGGAACCCTGCTAGACGCCCAGCTGGAATAGTTGTTGGCGGAGAGACAACAGTTACGGTGACGGGTAAAGGGAAGGGCGGGAGGAACCAGGAGATAGCGTTAGCATCAGCGCTATATATATCTGGCATGAGGGGCGTGGCAATAGCATCTTTTAGCACCGATGGAGTCGACGGGCCAACTGATGCGGCAGGTGCAATTGTGGATGGAGCGACAGTCCAGCGCTCCAGAAACATAGGGCTCAACCCAGAGGAATATCTCCTCAATAACGACTCCTACAACTTCTTCAAGCAGCTGGGAGACCTCATCTTCACTGGCCCAACTGGCACAAACGTCAATGATGTAGCAATATTAATTGTGCTTTAGCATCGAGTTGCTTTTGAAGCCACTAATATCCTAATTGAATTTTGATAGAATTACATGCAGCTCCATAAATCTTTGGTATCTTGAGCGATAAATAAACTCCACTCGGTAAGGGCTCCAAAGATGTTTAAGATGCTAGTAATAATGATTCGGTTATAGCGGGGATTATCTTTTTCTGCCATATGATGGATGAGCTCATTAGCCGATTTTATTGGCTATCGTGGCGGCGAGCTTGGCGAGTGAAATCGCGTCTTCGCCGAATACGACTATCATTGGCTCCTTGCCAACGTCGCCCATATGGTAGATTACGTCTGGTGCCCCCCCAACCCTGCCTATCGCCTGCCTAACACCCCACGGAATCGTCATGCCTTCGATACGCTTTATCTCCTCCGGCTCCTCAGCCCTATTATAAAACGATATCCTTAATCCCTTTTCCCTAAGGACTCTGAGAACATCCTCCGAGTACCTTAAGTTTATTGCTGCCCTCTTTCTGACATCGTATTTCATGATCTCAATTAGGTATCTAGCCAAATGGCTTGATGCGCCGAACTCTGGCTCTGAAACAGCCTTAACTCCGTCAAAGACTCTTACTAGCCTTCCGGGTATAGCGGCTATATCGTCAGCGCTATCAGCATATGGGAGGGCCATAGCAATGTTCATGCCAACCTCTGGCACGAGCCTAGCAATATTGGGCGCGGACTCAAGTATCTTCTTTGCCTTCATAACATTTCTTAGAACACGGTATCTTTCAGCCTCTCTATAGAGGTGAGCCATCGGGTTGACTGGGCCAGCCCCCCTACCAATATTTAAGCCAAACTTTATTGCCTCTGTAATAAACTCCTTTGCAAGCTTAACCGCGGATACTATATCTTCACCCTTAGCAAGGTGGGCTGCTATTGCTGCTGAGAAGCTGCAGCCAGTGCCATGAGTGTTTTTTGTATATATTCTCGGAGCACTGAAGATCTTGTATTCGTCCCTATAATATAGTATGTCAACGGACTCTTCAGCAGACTCAAGGTGCCCGCCCTTAACAACGACAGCCTCCGGGCCGAGGGCATGTATTCTCTCGGCCGCCCTCTTAGCATCCTCAATATCTCTTATCTCCATCTTGGCAAGTCTCTCAGCCTCAAATTTGTTTGGTGTAACCACTTTGGCCACTGGAAGAAGATTCTTCTCTAGTGCCTCCTCAGCCTCAGGTTTCAGAAGCGGCGCACCCGACTTGGCGACCATGACTGGGTCGACAACTAGTGGGAAACTATATTTTGAGGTCTCTTCAGCAACAGCTCTGATTATCTCCGCCGTATAAAGCATCCCAGTTTTCCCCGCATCTATCCCCATATCCTCAGCTACCTGTCTAATCTGTTCTCTAACAATCTCGGGCTTAAGGCACTCTATAGCTGTCACTGAATAAGTGTTCTGGGCTGTAACGCATGTTATCGCGGTTGCGCCGTGAACTCCGAGGGCTGCAAAAGTCTTTAAGTCAGCCTGTATCCCCGCCCCGCCGCCAGAGTCGCTTCCAGCAATCGTGATAGCGACTGGAGCTCTATCACCGCGAGTTTTAAGCATAGATCTCTCTCCAGGAGCCAGATTAAAAGCATGAAGTCCTCAGAGCATCCTTCAACAACTTTATTGCGCAGTATTCTGAGCACATTGAGCACGTCTCCGGACTTGTTAGCTTCACTCTCCCACGTATCTCCATCGCCCTCTTAGGATCTATAGCGTTCTCTATCTGCTTCTTCCAATTGAGACTAGCTCTAGCTTTAGCCATTTCAAGATCCTTTGCCGCTGCCTTAGGGCCAAGCCTAACTATGTCGGCTGCATGGGCAGCTATTCTGGCTGCTATAACGCCATCCCTAACATCCTCCACTGTGGGAAGACCAAGGTGCTCAGATGGTGTGACATAGCATAGAAAGTCTGCGCCAGCTAAGCCGGCTAGGGCTCCCCCAATAGCCGCTACAATATGATCGTATCCTGGGGCTATCTCAGTTACAACTGGGCCGAGCACATAGAACGGTGCTTCCTTGCAGATAGCCTTGGCTAACTTAACGTTCGCCTCAACATGATTTAATGGTAGGTGCCCCGGCCCCTCAACCATCGCCTGCACACCAGCTTGTCTCGCTCTCTCAACGAGCCTTCCAATAGTTAATAGCTCTTGAATCTGGAAGTAATCTGTTGAGTCAAATATACATCCTGGTCTCAGCCCATCGCCAAGGCTTAGGGCGAAATCATATTTTGCGGCTATCTCCAAAAGGTAATCATAGTTCTTGTATAGCGGGTTTTCCTCGCTATTATGGAGCATCCAAGCCGCTAAGAATACTCCACCCCTACTGACTATTCCCATTAAGCGGGGCTGTTTAGCCAGTTTCTCAACTATATCTTTTGTGACCCCGCAGTGGACTGTCATGAAGTCTACTCCGTCTTTAGCATGTCTCTCTATAACGTTAAAGATATCGTCCTCACTCATGTAAACGATTGACCCCTTATTTCTAGCAGCCTCTATCGCGGCCTGATAGATCGGAACAGTTCCGACAGGAACTTTGACGGTTTTTAAAATTGCCCTTCGAATCTCGTCTAAGTTTCCCCCAGTGCTTAGATCCATTATTGTATCGGCACCATATTTAACCGCTACAGAAGCCTTCTCCATCTCGAGGTTTATGTCACACAGGTCTGGGCTCGTGCCAATGTTTGCATTAACCTTTATCCTCAACCCTTTACCAATACCGATGGGGTGAACATTCTCCCTCACAATATTCCGAGTTATTATAACCGAGCCCTCAGCAACACGCATACGTATACTCTGCGGCGACTCTCCCTCCTCCTCAGCGACTAAGCGCATCTCCTCAGTCTCGTATCCCTCTAATGCAGCCTTCATTTGTGTCGGCACACCTTTTCCCCCATTAAAATACAACTCTAGGCTAAAATGTTCAGTCCCAATGATATTTACTTTTCTATACCTGAATAAAAAATATTTTTAAATGGCAGAAGTTGCCTATAGATGATTATATTTAGGGTTAAGTTACTGTAAGATCCGCATCCTCATTGCAGTTATTACATCACTATTCAGTATGTTCTTCAAATATAGATAGGTCTAAAAGCCCATGCCCGCTGAAGCAGAAGACTATAGTCTTCTGAAGATTTCTTCTCCTACATTGTTGTGCTTCGATTATGACCTGTTTGATTGCGTGGGATGTTTCGGGGGCGGGGATTATCCCCTCAACCCTCGCAAAAGTTCTCGCTGCATCTAAGACTTCCTCCTGCGTGTAGGCTGCCGTCTCAATCAAACCCTCCCTAATCAATAACGATAAGGTTGGAGCCACAGCATGATATCTCAATCCAGCGGCATGTATCGGCGGGGGCACATAATTCCTCCCAACAGTATACATTTTTAACATTGGAAGATACCCGGCTGTATCTCCATGCTCATAGACATATTTTCCTTCAGTCATCTTTGGGGAGGCTTTCGATTCAACACCAATAAACCTCGTATCCTTAAACTCTCCATCCCTAAGCCTTTTCCCAACAAATGGGAAGATGAAGCCTGCAAAGTTGCTTCCGCCGCCAACGCAGCCAACCATTATATCCGGCTTTTCTCCTATTTCCTCAAGCTGTTTCATCGTCTCTAAACCTATAACCGTCTGGTGTAGTAAAACAAAATTCATTACGCTTCCAATAGCATATTTCACACCCTCATTCTTCATACATGTTTCAACAGCTTCGGAGATGGCTATTCCAAGGGAGCCTGGGTGTTCAGGCCTCTCCTTCAGGAGATTTCTGCCGACATCGGTGCAATCACTTGGGCTTGGAAGGACTTCGGCGCCATAAAGTTTCATTAGAGTCTTCCTATAAGGCTTCTGTAGATAGCTGCTCCTCGTCATAAAAACTAGGCATTTTATATTAAACATGGCACACGCGTAAGCTAGGGCTGAACCCCATTGCCCGGCACTGGTCTCCGTTGTAAGCATTTGAATATTCTCCTTTTTTGCGTAATATGCTTGGGCTAGTGCAGTGTTAACTTTATGGCTCCCAGCCGGGCTCAAATCCTCACGCTTAAAGTAAATTTTCGCTGGCGTATCAAGGAACCTTTCAAGTCTCACAGCCCTCGCCAAGGGTGTTGGCCGCCCTATCCTCCTATAAGAATCTAAGACCTCGGCGGGTATCTGGACGTATCTTTCCGCGGTAAATTCTTGGTCTAGCAATTCTGAGGGAAAAAGCTTTGGCAGGATCTCGATTCTGGAGAAGATATAATCGTCTTCCGGATCCCTCGGAGGGGGTAGTGGTCTCGGTAAATCTGGGACAATATTATACCAGTAGTTCGGTGGATCGTGCATAACTATGCCTCCAACGCTCTTTTTAGGCTAATGATGTAATTCCTCAAATTTTCTCGGAAGGCTGACCCTCTTTCTTCTTGGCTTATTAATCTGATTATAGCGCTCCCAATAATAACTCCATCTGCACCAGCCCTTACACAATCCATTATCTGCGACGGCTTACTTATTGCGAAGCCCACAAGTAGGGGGGTATCACCTATGAGACCCCTTATAATCCTAATATTCCTACTAATAGTTATGGGTAGAAGTGTTCCTGTAGAGGCCATCAGCCCAAGATAAATGAACGCTGGTTTCAGCCGGGCAAGCTTAATGATTAAATTGTGCGGGAAGGAGCTTGTAATAAAAAATATTGGCTCAAGAGAGCATTGCTTACAGATCTCAATATATTTGTCTAGTTCATCTAAATAGTCTATTAGAAGATCTGGGAAAAGAACGCCCTCGGCACCAGCATTCTGAACATAACTCATAAATTTTTCTATGCCAATATTCTTGGCATAGTCAAAATATGTGAAGATTATCTTGTGGTCTAAATTAAGATCCCTCATAAACTGGAAGATTTTCTCGAGGGTTGCTCCATTCTCTAAAGCCCTCCTATAGCTCGCCTTGATAACTAGACCATCATATTTCGGTTTAGCCATCGGGATTCCAAACTCAAAGGCATCAACCCCACTCTCAGATAAAATATTTATAATGTTCCCGTTCACGCATGGATCCCCAGCTGTTAAATAAACCATCAGGACTCTCTCCTTCGAAGTTCCAGGGAGGAAATCATGCATAGCGCATCAACCTCAGCCATAGCTATCCCTAATCTTATCTGCACCGAACTAACCTAGCACTTATGCGAATTAACAACAATTAACGTATAAGGACATATTTAATCCTTTCCGAACAAAAATGTTCATGAACGATATACACAACATGTTAGCGAAAGTAATACACAAATTACGCCCAAATGCTAATATCTTAAGTCAGTAAGCCAAATTTTCCAAAGAACTACTAAAATCTTTTATCCATGAAGATCCTAACCCTTTATGGATCTAGATATGAGCGTGAAGTTTTTATGCCCATACTGCGATCAGGAATTCGTAACCAAAATGGTTCTAGGAGATCATATTAAATCTGCCCACTCAGATATAATAGAAAGTGCTAAAGAGTCTATTGGCTATACTTTTTGTGATGCTTGTAACCAGGTTCCATACTGCGGAATAAAGGTCTATGTAAAGGATGGCCGAATAATTAGGTTAGATAGCTGGGAAAATTATCCAAATTCGCCCCTATGCTCTAAGGGCTTCGCAACTCTACAAAGGCAGTATCATCCACAAAGGCTTGGCTACCCATTAAAAAGAACTACCCCAAAAAGTTTGCCTGACCCCCGTTTCGTCAGGATAAGCTGGGAAGAAGCTTATAATACAATAGTTTCAAAGATGAAAGAAATTAGAGAAAAGTATGGACCGGAAGCTGTTCTATTTTATTGTGGAGACCCAAAGGAGATGAGACCAGCAGTTTCACGTCTGGCGACCGTTTTTGGCTCCCCCAACTTTGGGACAGAGAGCTCAACATGCTTCAGGGCTGCAGCCCTTGCATCGCAATTGATGTTTGGTCTAATTGTGCTTGGCAATCCGCCAACTAGAGATACGAAGACCGTTCTGATATGGGGGACAAATCCAGCTTGGTCAAGACCCTTCGATATGCCGAAACTTTTTGACGCTAAGGAGAAAGGAGCAATGTTTATAGTTATAGATACTCGTAGGACTCCAGTAGCTGATAAGCTAGCGGACCTTCATCTTCAACCCCGTCCAGGAACCGATGACGCTCTGGCTTTAGGAATGATGAATGTGATAATCGAAAGAAAACTTTATGATAAAGAATTTGTGGAGAACTGGACCTACGGTTTTGAAGCTCTAGAAGAGTATGTGAAGGGATTTACACCGGAAAAAGTAGAAGAAATAACATGGGTTCCATCTGATAAAATAGTTGCTGCTGCCGAACTCTTTGCCACTAATAAGCCGGGCACTTTGATGGCCGGAGTTTCAACGCTAACGCATACAACTAATGCGGTGCAAACTGTCCGAGCAATATTAACATTGGTAGCATTAACTGGAAACTTTGATATCCCAGGCGGCGTTACTGTACCCACGTATCCTCTACCCTTCAGATCACACGATATGGGTGACCCAGATTTTATCATGGAAAAGAAGAAGATTGAAATGAAAAATAAGAGGGTTGATAAAGACTACTTTCCAGTTTGGGCAGAGATTGTGCATGAACAGATACAAGTGAATCTTCTCCCAGAGTATGTGAGAGAAGGAAAGATTAAAATGGCTATCTTGTTCGGCGCAAACGTAACGATATGGCCTCAGTTCCAAGAATATCAAGAGGCCTTAAAAAACATGGAGTTTGTGGTGGCAGTTGATTATTTCTACAGGCCTTGGACACATAATTATGTTGATATAGTATTGCCTGCTGCAACCAACTATGAAAGATTTGAACCATTTATCTGGTTTGGAAGGAAAATTTATGTAAGAAAACCCGTTGTAAAGCCCTACCTAGAAGCGAAAACTGATTGGCAAATAGTATTTGACTTAGCTGTTCGATTAGGTTATGTGGAGGAGTTTTGGGGAGGAGATACTAAAAAAGGACTTGACTTTATTCTACAAAAGGCAGGCGTAACAATAGATGAAATCCCAATACCAGATGGCAAAGTTATACCGCCGCCGGGCCCTGAAGAATACAAAAAGTATGAGAAAGGGTTATTGCGAAAGGATGGAAAACCAGGATTCCCAACACCAACTGGCAAAGTTGAAATTTGGTCGACAATCTTAGAAAAATATGGTTATGATCCACTCCCCGTCTATAAAGAGCCAGAGGAGTCGCCGAGAAGTAAGCCCGATTTAGCTCAGAGATATCCTCTTATATTGATCACCGGATCTAGGGTGCCTATGTACACGCATAGTAAGTGGAGGGAGCTCTCGTGGCTTAGGGATCTCATGCCTTACCCAGTAGTTAACATAAACCCAGAGGATGCTGAAAAGAGGGGCATTAGGGAGGGGGATCTCGTTATGGTTGAGAATGCTCATGGTAAAATAAGGGTGCATGCGCACATCACATACCTTGTACCCCCAGGGGTTGTTGATGTCTCACACGGCTGGGCTATGATCCCAGAGGCTCACGTCAATCTGCTTATTCCTAGAGTCTTCGACCCAATCTCAGGCTTCCCCACATATAAAGCGGTACTATGCGAGGTATACAAGGCGTGAGGTGAGCCATGTGGCTAGATATGGCTTCATTATAAACCTAGACAGATGCGTGGGTTGTCACACATGCACATTGGCATGTAGGGTATGGACATATGAGAAAAATGAGGATTGCTGGAACACAGTTTTAGAATTTAATTCACATGTGGAGAAAAGGGTGATATGGATTCCCTATGTCTGCGTGCAGGTAAGGGATCCGGTATGCATTTTGGGCCAGCAACCACCGCCATGCGTTAGGAATTGCCCATCCATGGCTAGAGTTTACGGTGACTTAGACGACCCAGCAGACCCAGCTGGGAAGATTATGGCAAGGGGAGAGGCTAGGCCCCTTCCCTCTGAAACAGATAAACCAAGAGCATACTACATCGGAAGGTTACCCAAGGATATAGAAGCCCAGTTACCTGAGCCCTCAAAGGTGTTACCTAGAAAATACATACCATTACTGCATATCCCACCTTAATGGTCTTCATGAGGTATCTCCAACAACAATTTCAGGTTTTATGGGTGGGAGAATCTATTTCACGTTGTGGCAATATATTTTTTATCAAAGACTCAATTAAATTTTAAGGGAGAAGCAATTATTTGTCTCGTCTTACCCATCTTTTTGAGTTTAAGAAGAAAGTTTCAGACGAGTTTAGAAATATGCTTAGCCCTGAATCCAAGGCTAAAGCAGAGGGAGATCATCATTCTAGGAGGAAGCCTAGGCCATGCGGCATGACTATACATACTGGAGTCGGCTGCAGCTACATCTGCACATACTGCTACATTTACGACATGGGCTTCGCGGCGAGACCCAAGCCATACCCACTTAAGCCAGAGGAGATCGTCTACGCGCTTACACTAAACCCATATATTATCCCGGAGAGGACGCTGGCGGCGTATGGTTCGGTGACGGAGCCCTTTCTGCCGGAAACGACTGGGCGTGCGCTCGTCTACATGAGGGATATATATAGATGGCTTGGGCTCCCAGCGCAGGTCTCAACAAAAGCCATTCTGGAAGAGGAGATTTTAAGGGGGATCGCAGCTGGAGATCCGAAGACGAGCATATTAGTAACGGCTGTGACCCTATCGGATAGAAGAATTGAGCCGAGGGCTCCAGATCCAGCCGAGAGGATAAGGTCTGCTGGAGAAGCGTCGAGAAGGGGTTTTAAAGTTTCGCTCTTCATGAGACCGATAATTCATGGAATAACGGATGTGGAGGCGGAAAAGATACTTAGGCTTGCAGCCGATAGCGGTATCAAGTCAGCCGTCCTTGGATCCTTGAGGGTTACTGAGAGAATTCTGAGAAATCTTGGGCGCTGCGGCGTTAACATAGAGGAGATTAAAAGGAGGCTAGCTAAACCATTAAGTGGCTCAAGACAAATTGAAGTTAGATCAGCGGATTTGAAGAGGAGAATTAAGAGGATTGCTGAGGATCTAGGTTTCTCCGTCTTTAGGGCTGCCTGTGAGGCGAATGTTTATGCGCATGGAAGGCGCTGCTCAATCTGCAATATGGGCCCATGCAACATAAATGGAAGATTGGAACTGGTTGAAAATAATGATATTAAGGATCTTTTTGAGTATCTCAATGTACGCTATAGGGATGTTAATGTAGCAGAAAATGTGATTAAGGTGACTTTAAGGGGGAAAGGGGATGATGAAAGGTTAAAATATATTATATCTGCGGCAACCTATCGAAGGGTAGTCTTAGACCATTTAGTTTAAGGGGCTCTTGTCAGAACTCTGATAAGTTGCGCCGCCTCTCATTGGGGCACAGCCCCTCAACAGCTCGTGCCATTCATCATGCTTCAGCAGTTGGCAGGTCACCATGAATTGTTTATGCTAATGCTTACTTAAGTAGTTTACGTGTCTATCTGGATCTGGGCTTAGCTATTATCTCTTTGATAACCATATCGAATATTCTTGCAGAGTTTGCTGGTCTAACAACTATTGCTGTGTCGGCGCCCCTAGCTGTTCCAGCTATGCTTATAACGTCCCTATCGTGTGGTATGAGCCCAGCGTCAGCTGCCATAGCGGTTATCTCGACAGCAACCTTCATGCCCTCGCCAAACAGCCTCAGAGTCTGAGCCATTATCTCAGCTGGATAAGCGGTATTAAACTTGTTTCTTATCGCCCTCTCAACTCCCATGAAAATATGTGTCCCAGTATAGATCTTTCCGCCATTCTCAAGTATTCTCCTCCTATTCTCTTCAAGAAACTCCTGATGGCCCGGCTCCTTAAAGCCCGCACAGTGGGTTACGACGACAAGATTATATCCCTTAAATATTTCTGATGCCTTAACACCAGTATAACCCATTGTAGACGCGACAACGATATCCTTAATCCCGAGTTCATCAGCTCTCTTTTTAGCTAAGGCAAGAACTGTATCCGTGTTTTCTGAACCCGGCTTATCAAAATAAACTATTGTCTTCTCAACAAAGGACATAAGCCCCCACCTAAAGTCTTCTTAAGCCCTCACCAAACATTAAAACTTTACTATTTCCTAGGGGAAACTTATCCCAGGCATTTATTATCAATGGATATTATAATGATTGTTTACGAAAGGGCGCCTTTCAGTAACGGTTACGAAACCAATGATTATGTTAACAAGATATTTACGAAATGGTATGCAATTTTCTTTAATTAGGAGTGTGTCATAATATGCTTAAGGCAGTTATCTACGCGAGGATATCTACTGAGGATCGAACTGTTGAGAATCAGCTGCTCATTCTGAGGGAGTATGCTAAGGGTAGAGGAATTGATGTTCTCGGAGAGTTTGTAGACGTGGGCGTTAGCGGCTATGAGATTATGCCTGAGAGAAGGGAGGGTTGGGTTAAGGCTGTTGAAACAGCGAGGAAGCATGGTGCGGCATTGCTGGTCTTCAGCTTAGATAGGATAGCGCGTAAATATGATTACCTCGTTAAGGCTCTTGAGGATTTAAGGGCTTATGGTATACAAGTAGTAGCCTATCAGGAAGAGTGGCTCCAGTTTCTTGCAGCCATACCAGACGAAGCCCTTAGAAGACTGATATTTGATATCGTTGTTAGGGCCTTAGCCTACGGGTATCAAAAGTATGTTGAGAGCTTAAAGGATAAGATTAAGGCTGGAATGGAAAGAGCCCGGCAGAGGGGAAAGCATGTTGGTAGACCGCCTGCTCTTCCAGATGAATTTTTAGTGAAATTGATTAAAAAGTATCAGGGGCTGTCAAAGAAGGATCTTTGGCGCATAACCATAGCGGAAGGATATAAAGTCTCGTATCCAAGATTTATAGTGAAAATAAATAAACTGTTAAAGAGCGTCAATTTGTCCTAGGATATATCCATTTAGACCGACAAGATTTTTATTAATGTGTTTACATCAACCTCTATCTCGATCGGCTTTGGGAATTGCCTTAAAATTATATCCGGATCCTTCAGCCCATGTCCAGTAGCTACGCAGACAACAAGTTCATCCTTCTCGACAAGCCCATTTTTCGATAGCTTAATTAATCCAGCTATCGACGCGGCGCTCGCGGGCTCAACAAATATTCCCTCAAGCCTAGCTAGGAGCTTTTGGGCAGACAATATTTCTTCATCAGATACGGTTTCAGCCAGCCCGCCTGACTCCCTAATAGCCTTAACAGCCTTCTTCCAATTTACTGGCGAGCCAATCCTTATGGCGGTTGCGATTGTTTCTGGCTTTTCCACAAACTTGATCTCACTCGACCCCATCTTTATCATGTTAGCTATCGGCGCAGCCCCCTCAGCCTGTATTCCAATCATTCTGGGCAGCCTATTGATTAATCCCATTAAATATAGTTCCCTGAACCCCTTCCATATGGCACTTATATTTCCAGCATTCCCCACAGGGACAATAACTTTATCTGGAACCTTGCCGCCAAGCTGGTCCCATATCTCGAAGGCTATTGTTTTCTGCCCCTCAAGCCTATACGGGTTTATTGAATTGAGCAGATAGATTGGCTGAGTCATGCATAGCTCCTCAACTATTCTTAAAGCGTCATCAAAGTTTCCTTTAACTTGGATAACCCTTGCACCATAAATTATTGCCTGAACAAGTTTTCCAAGGGCCACTTTACCGGAGGGTATAAGAACGATGCATTCTAAGCCAGCCTTGGCCGCATAGGCTGCTAAGGAGGCTGATGTATTGCCAGTCGAGGCGCATGCAACGCGCTTCATGCTCATCTCAAGGGCTTTTGTCACGCCCACGGTCATACCCCTGTCCTTAAAGCTGCCAGTCGGGTTCTCACCCTCATTCTTAACGTAGACCTCTTTTAGCCCGAGATACCCCCCAAGTCTATCACATTTATTTAGGGATGTTCCCCCTTCGCCTAAACTCACGATTTTATTTCTGTCAACTATTGGCAGTAGCTCAGCATAACGCCAAACCGATAGTGCCCTTCCCACCCAATTTGAGGCAATCTCGGGTCTCATTAGATCTACATTATATTCCACCGAGAGCAGATCCCCGCATCTACGGCACATATAGATAATTTCGCTTGGCAAATATCTTGATCCACAATTTATGCATACAAGACGAAAAGGTTCACAGCAGCCCATTTTTCGCAGGCACCATTATACCAGTTCATGCCGCATCCTTATCTGGCTAAAAGGATTATTTAAAAGCTTCTAAAAATTATAGTATTCGAGGAGGAAAATGTCAACTCTGGTATGCACTAAATGTCACGAGGAATTTGAGGTTAAAGGCCAGGAATATAGGTGTAGGAGTTGCGGCGAAGTTGGGACACTTGAGTATAAAATCGACTATGAGTCTCTTGGAGAGGTTAGTTTTACTGGAGAATTCGGCTTTTGGAGGTATATGAGTCTTCTTCCAAGGGTAAAAAATTGTGTATCATTACGGGAGGGTGGAACACCGCTATATAAAGCTGAGCGCCTAGCTAGACACCTAAAAGTCTCACATCTATATTTGAAAGATGAGACGCGAAACCCAACAAACTCCTTTAGAGACAGAGCCGCTGCACTAATAGTCTCAAACATGATTGACCTCGGCTATACGACGGCGGTCTGCGCATCAAATGGAAACATGGGAGCTGCCCTAGCAGCATACTGTGCAAAGCATGGGCTATCCTGTCATATAATAATACCGAAGAACGTTGACATAGGAAAACTGGCCCAGATGATAATCTATGATGCCCTCATTGAGGAGCATGGAGAGACCGTTGATGACTCGATAAAAGAGGCGATAAGCATCTCTGAGGAGACCGGCTGGTACCAGGCCACATCAGCCATAAACCCGCTTACTATTGAGGCGCAGAAGACGATAGCCTTTGAGATAGCCGAGCAAATTGGGGTGCCAGACGTTATAATCGTGCCTATGGGAAGCGGAGGAACAATATACTCTATTTGGAAGGGCTTCCGTGAACTCAATGACCTTGGAATAATTAACGGCACACCAAGATTAATCGGCGTTCAATCGATCGGCTGCCCACCCATAGTAAACGCATACTTAGGTAGGAGGGAGCCGATTAAGAATCCAATGACTAGGGCTACAAGCATCCTCATGGCCAACCCACTAAGAGAAAATCTTGCCCTAAAGGCCATTAGAGAGTCAAATGGGCTGGCAGTCTCCGTCTCTGACCAGGAAATACTTGAGGCAGAGCAGGAAATAGCGAAGATGGAAGGCTTATTTGCTGAACCAGCAAGCTCTGGAACTATAGCTGCATTAAAGAGGCTCATAGATCAGTCAGTTATCGGCGGTGATGAGAGAATAGTCTGCCTAGTAACTGGAAGCGGTCTTAAGGCAACAGATGTCCTACAAGCCATGTCAAAGAGGCGCAAAATGGCTCTTGTGGAAGCCGATTTGAGCACGAAAGAGAGGATATTGCGTATAATAGCTGAGAGGGAAACCTATGGGTATGAAATATGGAAAGAGATTGGCAAAACCATGACAAAAGCCGCCATATACCAGCACCTGAATGAGCTAAAAAATAAGGGCTTAATATCCGTTCAGGTGAGAGATGGCCGAAAATACTTTACAATAACTCAGAAAGGCAGGAGGATACTTGAAGCCATAGAGGAAGTCAAGATTCTTATGGGATAAAAATAGGCAGCGACGAAAGTTTTATAAAAAAGATAGTATAGTTTTAACTATACTAGTGGGCAAGATGAGAGTTAGCAAAACATCTAAAGTAGTATCTTCCATAGCGGTAACGACAGCGTTAGTTTGCGCGGCAACAATGCTCTTCACAGTATATGTCCCGGCGTCAAGAGGCTTCTTTAATATGGGGGAGACAATGGTTTATCTCTCAGCCATACTATTTGGACCATTTATTGGCGCATTTGCTGGCGGAGTTGGCTCGATGCTTGCCGACATTCTATTAGGCTACTACTATTATGCTCCTGCAACCCTCCTAATTAAGGCATCTGAAGGTTTTATCATCGGTTTTCTATGTAGCCGCAGTCCGAAGATCGGCAGGACTAGCTGGAGAATACTGACTTCGCTTTTAGGTCTTCTGGTCGGAGCATTACTAGCTTTTATAGGCTCATCATATTATAGCGGAAACATAGAATTGACTTTAGGGCATGCTATTTTCGTCCACTATATCCCACAAGCATTTTGGTTGACTCTCGGAGCCCTCATTATACTCTTAATAATATCAATCGGCATCATAGCGCAACCCGAGGCTGGCTGGACAATTCTCTCCATAATAGCTGGCGGCCTCGTCATGGTTCTAGGATATTACATTTACGAGGCATATTTTATATACCCACTCTTCGGAATTGAAGCTATCGCTATAGCAGAAATCCCAATAAATATTGGACAAATGATTATAGGCTTGATGATATCAGTTCCAGTGGCGAGAGTCATAAAAAGATTCTTCCATAACTCCCTTGGAGAAATATGTTAAAGAAGTCATCTAGTTCCATTTAAAGAAGCTTCACGCTTTTTAAAAATCAAATAGGAGTTAAGGTACAAAAAGGCTATTAGGCTTAACTTTAATGACAAATAATCCCTTTTACTCAATTTTTTCCTATGAGCCTTGTCAAATAAAAATTATTTAAGTCTAACCACTTTTGAATAATTAAAGTAATAATCAAAGTAAACTATTTAATTGCCATGGAAGAGGATGCTTAGTGTTTAAGAATCTCGATAGAAGAATAAAGGTCGTGCTAGCTGCTCAATCTTTGTATATGTTTATTATGCAGCTTTTAGCTCAATATAATGTGCTTTTCGCCCAAGCTTTAGGCGCGGGTGGTACTGATATAGGGATAATAATGCTCATAAGTGGGCTAGTGCTGCTCATTAGCGCCCCATATATTGGTTTAGCTATTGAGAGAAAACCTGTAAAAAGAATGATGATTCTGGGTCTAATCTGTGACATAACTGCCATGGTTATCTTTGCTTTGGCGAACGATTGGCGCCTACTCATACCTGCATTTATTCTATATGGTCAAATAATTAGGCAAATACCACTTGCAGATGTAGTTTTTATAACTTTTACAGAGCCACATAAAAGAGCCACTCTCGTAGGATTATCACGGATATTTTGTGGTATAATGTCAATATTTGCCCCATTAATAGCATCTGTCATTGTTACCTACTATGGCGGTATAAATATGCACGGAATTCGCCCTCTATATTACATTTCTATTCCCATCCTCTTAGCAGTCCTACTTATTTTATATAAAGGTTTGGATGAAATTTCAATTTCTAATGGCACGAGAAACACAGTTTACCCTAAGAAAAAAAGCATGTTACTTTATGAGTATCAAAGATTCTTTAAGAGCGAAAAATATCTTTTGCATTGGATAGTAATAAGGCTTTTTCGGGATAGCTCCCACGGGTTACTGATAACGTTTGCTCCCCTATGGATTGTTAACGTCAAAGGTGCAACTGCTACGATGCTGGGCATATTATCAACTCTGTCAGTCATATCGGGTTTGCTTATGCAAGTTCCGGCAGGCAAGCTTGCGGATAAATTCGGCAGAAAAAAGATTTTCTTCTTGTTTACCACGTTTTATTGTATAGGATTAATTATGTTAATTCTTGCCCCGGCACCTGAATACTTAATGTTAGCCAGTATTTTTGGGATGGGAATTGGGGGCATAGTTGGTGGGGGCATAGGAGGGGCAGCCATGACTCCCCTCTTGACCATGTGGTGGGAGGTTGTTCCCTCTAAAAGTACAGGCAAACTATATGGATTAGAGGGTGTTATAACTGCTGTGTCAAGGATGCTTACCATTACTGGAGGCATCCTTTGGGATTGTGGCTTCGGGGCATTAATCATAGTAGTTCCTGTCTTGGTAGAAATTCTAGTAATCATACTTTTGTGCCTAGTTCCCGAGACACTGAACTGTAAAAGTAAAAGTGAAAGCCATTAATAATCTCATCTAAATTGGCAGTTCAGGTTCATATACTATTCTATCCACGCCCATGCTATCTAAACTGCTCGGAATTTTTTCATTTTTGGAAAATACCGTATTTCCTTTTCGAATAAGTGTCACAGGCATTACTCTATTTAAAATAAAAAGTATTCTGTTTAAATTTAAATCAATGCCCTGAAGAAAATTATCCAACTTTATACGCTTTATCCCTTTTGAGGAATGTTAATAGGCTTAACTGAGAAGTATACAAAATTTTGACTTAGTTGGTTAATATGTCTACGTAGCTTAGGTTCTCATGGTTTTATGATGTTTTTGTGGTAGTTGCTGTAGAGGGCGATTAGAGGGTTATGTCCAAGAAGACGGTCCTTGACGATTAGGGTTGTTACCGGGGCCTTTGAATGCATTGTGAAGAGTATATCATGCCCAACGCATAAGCCAACAATTATATTTAGGTCTGTTCCAGCCTCATTCAGTATCTGGGCTTGGGCTATGGGGTTGCATGCTGCCTCATACTTGTTTGGGTCTCTAATTTTATATTCGCGTGGTATAGAGAGATCTGTCTTATCGATAGCCCCGCATTTACATCTAACCGAAAGCACAGTAAACCCAGATTCCTCAAGAACCGTTGTTACTCTCGCTGCCTCATCGTGAAGTCCCGTGCAGAAAGCTACACCTAACTTTTTAGCGTCAATCATCTTACAGAATTCTATAATCTCCCTTATTCTTGGATATACTGGCATTAATGTTCCCCTAACGACCTCGTAGGCTTTTTTCTCTATTATTGATGAGACCAGATAGAGCTTCTTTACTCGTTCATCATTATACATAACCTGTGCGGATCTTATCGCCTGCTCCGCATTCCTCATTGGGCAGAAGCTTGGAAGTAGGTTTTCGTTAATCTCTTCTCTTGGAGAAGCTACGCAGTAAACTATTTTACACTTCGCACATTGGGGGTAAATATCCAAAGGTTTTTCCTCCTCCCTTTATTAGCATTAAGACCTATCGGAGTATTTATTGGCTTGGTAAATACTGTGCTAAGATCATTGCGTGGTCTTTATCATAGGGTTCTAAGTGAACCACCTGGTGTATTTGAAACCCATTCTTCTCTAGAATAGCTATTTCCCTCTTATAGACCTCGCTCGGCTCCTTTGTTACGTCTATGCTCCTAGCCTTTATTGCAAGCATTATCCACCCACCCTTCTTAAGAAAAATCTTCGCGTTATCTACCAGTATCTGGGCTTGCTCTGGCTGCGCTATATCACAGTAGATCATATCAACTTTTTCAACTAAATGCGCATATTTTTCTGGGAACCTTGCATCAGCCAGTATCGGTGACATGTTAGGTCTATATCTGCAAACATTATTTATGAGCTCCTTTAAGGGTCTTGGAGCAAACTCTATGCAGTAAACGTGCCCTTCCTCTCCAATTATGTCTGAAACATGACTTGCAGTCGTCCCTGAAGCAGCCCCTAAATATAGAACCTTATAGCCTAGCTTTATTGGGAGCATCTTTAACCCTTTAAGTATTGCCGCAGCGATCTTGCTTCTATATGGATCCCAGAGCCTATACTCTGCGTCCTTATATTTTATTAAGCGCTCTCCGTAAACATCCCTGCCAGGAGCAAGGTTCTTTGAGGCTATCCTCTTACTCCCGTCCTCGAGAGTAACTTGGTATACACCGTCAAATTTTGGCATGGGTTCAACTTTAACGCTCATAAACTGTCACCTTCAACCACTTTTACTCCTAACTTTCTTAGCAGCCTTCTTCGCGGTCTTCTTGACTTTGGGTGGTGCAGGATACTTTTCCTCGATCTCCTTAACCCTCTTCATTAAATCCTCCTTAAGTTCGTCACCTATATAATTGCCAGTAAAGGCGTCGGTCCTAGCGGCTATAGAGAGCTTCCCAGCGAGAGCCCTAGCGATCTTTCCCCTAAGCCACTTCTTAGCCTTAAATACCAAAGCGTGCTGAAAGATTACTCCATGCTTTGGCGGCTTGCCACCAGTTCTAAGAGCTCTGAAAAGTGCCTTCTCAGCCCCGAGGACCTGAACCGTGCTGGCTGGCAGCTTAGCGAGGTTCTCTAATCCTCCGGCAAGGGCTATTAGCCTAGCGCCTATTGATGGTCCAGCCAACGCCTTAAGGTTTGGGGCGACTTCCTCCATGATCTCCTCAATATATTTTTCCATGTTGGCTCTAATCTCATATAATTGCATAACTTGTTTTGAGAGCCTTCTTAATTGCTCTATATCTTTATCCTCTAAGTCTGCGCCCATTGATGATTTAGCAGCCTCGATTATCTGCATTATTTTATTTTTTGGGAAACCCTCCTTCTCAAGTCTCTCAGGCGTAAAGTTTTCTCTCCGCCCAAAAAGGTATATAAGTCTAACAAAAGTTTCATGTCTATCTATTAGGCGGCTAAGCTCTGGAAAATGTATCCCATACCACTCACGTATGCGGCTTGCAAACAAATTTAATGTTTGATCTAAGTCATCAAGGGCATGAACGGCTTGGATTACTAGGAGATCCCTTTTCTCAGTAGCCTTTTTTATCCTAAACTTTGAGAGCTCGATTGTTACCTCGCGTATCCATGTAGATATTTCAGATGGCTCCTTTAAGAAGCCAACTTCAACGCCAATCTCACCCATATTTTCCCGCATCTTCTCGGTAAAGGTGGCTAAGGATTTAACTTCAGTATTCACCTTGAGTTCCTCTCTTATCTGCTCCGCTAGCTCCTGTCTCTCAAACACCAGCGTATAATTTTTGATCTTCAATCTCTCCACGAGACTTCTTACCTCAGGTATAATTCTTCCCTGTTCTAGAGCGAATAACTTCTCGGCGATCTTAACAGCATCCTTTTCAAAAACCTCTTTATCAACTATTCCACCCTCTTCATTAACAGCCAAAATGCCCATAACGCTTGGTACAATAGCAACCTTCAAGACGCTCACCAAGTCTTCATCCCTATAAAAATTAAACTAAGCAAATATATGTATTTACTGAGCCAAAAGAAATACGATGGGAGTATGGATGGGCGGGGTAATCGACTTCATAGACATGAGCATACATATTGCCAGCCTATTTATGCCAAACCCAACTATGCTTGCTTCTGGAATACTTGGAATGTCCGCTGAGACATTGAGAAGAGCTGCCGACTCCGGCGCAGGCGCGGTTGTAACGAAGTCTATTGGATTAAAGCCTAGCAGTGGATACCCGAACCCCACAGTAATACAGGTTAAATGTGGCTTCTTAAATGCCGTTGGGCTTCCAAACCCGGGAATCCATAAGTTTGTTGAAGAAATAAGAATGCTGAGGGATCTAAGTGTTCCAGTTATAGTTAGCGTATTTGGTTTCTCCCCAGAGGAATATGCTGAAGTTGCTGGTCTGGCTGAGGATGCTGGAGCAAGCGCTATAGAGCTTAATTTGTCCTGTCCACACGTTAAGGGGACTGGTGCCGAGATTGGACAGGATCCAAGAATGGTTAAGCTAATCGTAGAGGCAGTTAAAGGGAGTGTTAAGAAGCCAGTGTTCGCTAAACTGACTCCAAACACGGCTGACATAGTGAGGCTAGCTGATGCAGCTGTTTCAGCAGGGGCTGATGCAATCACCGCCATAAATACTGTTAAGGCCATGGCAATAGATGTCGAAACCTTTAGACCAATATTATCTAACAGATTTGGCGGTCTCTCCGGGCCGGCGATAAAGCCGATAGCGATTAGATGCGTTTATGAGATTTATGAGGCTGTTGGTGTACCGATAATTGGGTGTGGCGGTATATGGAGCTGGGAGGATGCTGTTGAATTTATGCTTGCCGGAGCAAGTGCTATTCAGGTGGGCTCAGCGATAGCTGTCGAAGGACTATCAATATTTAAGAACATTTGCAGGGGCTTAGCTGAATATTTGGCGAGAAAGAACTTTAAGAGCGTGCGTGAGATAATTGGTTTGGCCCATAAGAAATAATGAGATACGCATTGTTAAGATATCAGATGTTAGGTCAGAAAATCCCCATGTTAAAACGATTTTCTTTAGAGATGAGATGTGCGCCTTATCTAAGCCGGGCCAGTTTGTTATGGTCTGGATACCCGGCGTGGACGAAATACCCCTCAGCATATCTTCCATATATCAGGATGGTTCTTCATCAATAACTGTTGCCGAAGTTGGAGAGGCAACCAGAGCCCTTACAGGCATGAAACCTGGCGACTTGATAGGTGTTAGGGGGCCGTTTGGTAATGGATTTAAAGTTATTGATGGTGAGTCCCTTATTGTTGGAGGCGGGGTCGGCATGGCCCCACTCATGCTACTTATAAATAAGCTTATTGAAAGGAACGTTAAGGTGACCGTTGTTAATGGTGCCGAAACAAGAGATAAAATAGTCTTCTTAGATAAGCTTGAGGGTCTCTCAAGATTGGGCAAAATTAACGTATACTTTACCACCGAGAATGGAAGCTATGGACTGAAGGGGCTGGCAACAGATATAGCTGAAGAAATTCTTCGTTCAAGAAGAATTGATGTGATATATGCTTGTGGGCCAGAGGGAATGATTAGAAAGCTCTATTATGTTGCTAAGGTTCATTCGATATCTTTTCAGGCAAGCCTAGAGCGGTACATGAGATGTGCCATAGGGATCTGTGGGAGCTGTGTGATAGGTAAATATAGGGTATGTAGAGATGGTCCAGTTTTCACGATGAAAGAGCTTGAAGAGGTTGAGGATTATCTTGGGCTCATTAAATATAATGAGAGGGGAGAGAAGATTCCAATCTAAAATTTTTGTCCGCAATAATTCTTCTCGGCGCTCAGTTCTTCCCTCTATCGAGCATTTTGCTGATTATGAGACCCTGCACTCTCTTCGGATTCGGCACGCCATAAAGGCTAAAATATGTTGGAGCTCTAGGTCTGCTTACACCCCTTTTCCCACCAAAAATAATTCCAAAGGAACTTCTTTTTGCCATAGTGCCCGCGGAGATTGCTGCAAATGATGCATCCTCTCCGAGGCCGAGACCTGACTCAGAGATCGGTATGATTGTGCCATAATTAAATATTCTTCCAAGCAGCCCCTGACTCATATAAATATCAGTTATCTTATCATACATGACTTCTCTAACTTCTTTTCCAATAAACTTCTTCAAGGCGATAATCCTATAAGATGTTAAGAAAAACTTGTGTCCACGCCGATAAACTTCTACCAAAATTAATCCTAGTATTGAGGAGAAGAATAGTGCCATGAGCTTTATAGAAGTTCTTGGGGATAAATAGAGTTCTAGTAAAGTCCCAAATATGCCTATGAGAACCATGTAAATTAGTGGCCTCTTACTAATCCATAATATGCCTATTAATAGTCCGCTTAACAATAGAATTGCCCAAAAGATTATTAGGGAGACAATCTCCTCCGGGCTTACTCCAGGAATCATGCCGAATAGCATATTGAGGATCCATGAGGCGCTCGGGTTCAGCCACACGTTTTGATGAAGCCATTGATAGAGTGCATTAAGAATCATTGCCAGAAATGCTAGGTAAAAGCATACGAGATAGTATTTTAGGAAAGAGAGCGGATGCGGTCTAAGAAAAATCTCTATCTTCTCGTCTCTAAAGAGCTCAAAGTCTTTGGAGCCAGCCATTACTCAGCCCACGTTGTCCACACTAAACTGATACTGCGGGAATGGAGATAAATGTTATGAGCTAACTCTCCTAAGCCATATTGTTAATGTTTCTCCAGCCAGCTGATAAGTTGCTTGATGCGCCTCCGCATTCGGCTTCCCTTCTCTTATCGCCACCGAAAGAGTTTCAGTGGCAATATACTCCCAAAAAGATTCAAATACTCTCTTCAGTGTCGGACCAGCCTCATAATAGGTCTCTATTTGATCTGCTATATTGAAGCCAGCTTCCTTCCTCTGATTCTGTATCCTCCTAACTATATCCTTGGCAAGCCCCTCAAGCCTAAGCTCTGGAGGTATAACAGTATTTATCGCGACTAGTATTCCGCCCTCCTCAGATATCTCCCACCCACTCTTAGGCTGCTCTATAATCTTGATCTCTTCTGGGGATAGCTTTATTTCTTGTCCATCAACGGTTATTGCTAAGAAACCTTCGAGCCTGATAGCCCTAATGGCTTCAAGTGGATCCAGACATGCTAGAGTCTCCTGAATCTTTTGGAATAGCCTTCCATATTTCTTGCCTAGAATTTCTGGGATGGGCTTAATAGTATAATCGATGACTTCCCTCCTATCTGTCGTGAAGGATATCTTTTTTACGTTGAGCTCCTCAAGCACTAAATACTCTAGCCTCCTTATACGGTTAAGCACTTCCTCACTAGCGATCACTTTGACCTCCATAAGAGGCTGACGTAGCTTGATCCCAGCCTTATTACGTGCCGCGCGTCCAAGACTACAAACCTTGATAACGATGTCCATATCATCCATTAACTCTCTATTAATTAAATTCTCGTTTGGTGTTGGCCAGTCATTATAGTGAACACTTTCAGGTGCGCTTGGGTCAACACTGCGCACAATGTTCTGATAAATCTCTTCAGCTAAGAAGGGTGTAAACGGTGCTAAGAGCTTTATTAATGTTGTCAGGCACGTGTAAAGCGTCGTATAGGCGGCATTTTTATCTTCATCCCGCTCGCTCTTCCAGAACCTCCTCCTAGACCTCCTAATATACCAAGTTGAGAGATCATCTATAAACTTCTCTATAGCAATAGCCGCATCATACGGGTTAAAATCTTCAAGAAATTGTGTAACATCCCTAATCAATAAATTAAGCTTAGAGAGAATCCATTTATCCAGCGGCAATAACATGTCATATGGCACGAAGTTCTTAGGAGTCCACTCATCAAGGTTTGCATATGTCACAAAGAAGTTGTATACATTCCATAGAGATAAGAAAAAGCGCTTCTTTACCTCGTCTGCTTTTTTGTAGCCGAAGAGTAGGTTTGACTCCGGCCTTGTTGTGCAGTATATCCAGCGCATAAGATCCGCGCCCATCTTCTCGACAGCCTCATCAAACCATATTACGTTCCCCCAAGACTTATGCATCTCACGCCCCTGCTCGTCTAGAACGAGCCCATGACCGAAGCAGACCTTAAAGGGCGGCTCACCCTCCATAACAGTGCTCATAGCCAACATTGCGTAGAACCAATTCCTAAATTGTCCTGGAAGTGACTCGCAGACAAACTCTGCTGGGAACCACCTTCTCCAGTATTCTCGATCATACCTATAGCGTAGTGTTGAATAAGCAACTATGCCAGCGTCTAACCAAGGGTTACCAACGTCTGGTATACGCGACATAAGTGAGCCACACTTAGGGCATTTTATCTTTACTACGTCGACCCAAGGCCTATGTGGCGTGTGTCCCTCGAATACATCCCAGCCCTCAACAGCCTTAGCTTTAAGCTCCTCTTTGCTGCCTATAACCTCAAAGTAACCGCAGTTCTTACATTCCCATATTGGCAGGGCTAGACCCCAATAGCGCTTCTTCGATATCATCCAGTCCTCCATATTCTCAAGCCAATTCAGCTCATGTTGCAATCCATATGGCGGTATCCAGCGAACCTTCTTAGCAACTTCTATAATCTGGTATCTCAGGTTTTGAGCCTTCTCTTCCTCAGTTAGCTCTTCCAAGGGCTTATTGAGTTTCTTGCCCATAGATATAAACCATTCGTCTACAAGGCGGAAGACCAGCTCGCTACCGCATCGCCAACAGACTGGGTAGCGGTGTAAATAATCCTCTACCTTAAGGAGTAGACCCCTCTCTTTCAGATCCTCAATTATTACCCTAGCTGAGTCATAGACATGCATGCCGGAATATTTACCGAAGCCATCAATAAATGTTCCAAACTCATCTAGGGGGGCTATCGTTGGGAGGTTATAGATCTTCCCAAGTTCAAAGTCCTCTTTACCACAGCCCGGCGCGATATGGACTATGCAGGTGCCCTCTTCCTCAGTCACACCATCCCATAATATCACCCTATGAGCATCCACTGCCCCAGACTCCCTCTGAGCTGGAAGCTCGTCAAACGGCCCATCATACGCCCACCCCTCCATCTCGCTCCCTCTAATCTCTTCAATCACTATGTAGCTACCCTTAGGAAGAGTTCTATCTAGAGATGGTTTACCAAGATAATAGTACTCGTCTCCACATTTGACCTTGGCATATATAATGTCCGGGTGAACAGCAGCCGCAACGTTGGATGTGAGGGTCCATGGCGTGGTTGTCCACACTAGAAGGAACTCGTTGCTCTTTCCCCTAAGGGGGAATTTAACTGTTAAGCCGGGGTGAACAATCTCCCTATAACCTTCAGTGACGATCTCGTGCTCAGAGAGAGCTGTTGAACACCTGGGACACCATGGCATAACATCCCTGCCCTTATAGATCCAGCCCCTCTCATAACACTTCTTTAAGAACGCCCATATCATGTAGTTATTCTCGTCAGAGAATGTGAAGTATGATCCACCAATCTCTGGCGAGCCTAGCTGCCCGACTATTCTCTCAACAGTATCGGTTATTAGCTGACCGTTAGCACCCCTAATTGTTATTATTTGATCAGGGTTCTCCAGCATATCTGCAAGCCAGCGTAGAAAGTCTGGGTCGTTCCAGTCCATCCAGTAACCTAAGCGAATTGACTGTTCTGTTTGTTTAGCTGCGTAACGCAGAACCCTCTGCTTACACCTCTTGACGAATTCGGCTATGCCATAGGCCTCAATATCCCTCTTCGACTTGAAGCCAAGCTCCTTCTCAACCTCAACTTCAACCCAAAGCCCCTGGCAATCAAAGCCATTCTGGTATCGCAACTCATATCCCTGCATAGCTCTGAACCTCTGAAATAGATCCTTATATGTGCGACCCCAGGCGTGGTGAACACCCATGGGATTATTAGCCGTAATAGGTCCATCTATAAAGGAGTAAGGCTTCTTCCCTCTATTCATCTCCATGCGCTTCTTAAAAGCATCAGTCTTTTTCCAGAAATCTAATATTTTATGCTCTAGTCGTGGTAGATCGGGTACCGGTGGAACCTCCATATATATTTTCACTACACCTATCCCCTCCGCAAAACAGCATTTATTAATGATTCCATAAGAGAACACTCTAACCATTTATAAGATGCTAATAAACCTACCATCAAATATCTTCCACGGAAAGGGCCCTCACCTGAGAATTTGACGCCCACCTCTCATTCAAAACACCAAAATAAATAAGGCAAATTAGGAAGAATAAAAAAGTATCGTCTATAAGTTGCAGCGATACCTTAATTTTCTGGTATGAAGTTGGTTGATATTGATGTTTAATGGATTCAATAGGATCCTATGAAGGTTGTAGGCTTGTTAAGCAGGGGTTTAAACCCGGCTCATGCCTAACTTATTGTTCTGGTGAATGGAAGCCAGCATGCAAGGTAACGTTAATGTGTAAGAATAATACCCCCTATAGACTGATATATTCTTATGCCCATAAATCGCCAGAACAGTATCTCTCAATTTATCAGTCAGGATGCAATTGGAGTTGCAAGAAATGTCATTCCTGGCGCTTTACGCGCTACGCTTCTGGAGTGTGGATGTCGCCTAAGGATATAGCAAGAGTCTCTGAAGAATATTATATGCGAAACCGAGAACATGTATAAAGAGCCTAGATCAAACGTTACGAGCTGGCATGCGCATGAGTTATGTAGAGGTTGCGGATCATGCATAATACTTGAGAGAAGGTCTAAATACTGCCCCGGAAAGCTAAGATTAGATCAATTGACTTTGCTCGATGATTTAACTTGGGGACCTGCCAGAAACATAGTATCTTTTACTGGAGAGGACCTGACGTGTCAGCCCGAATTCTATGCTGAGGCTACTAAGGAAATTAAAAGTTTAGGTTTGGATCTTTGGGTCCTCTTTGAGACAAATGGTTATGGGCTGACTCCTAGCACTCTAGATTTATTTAAGGAAGCTGGACTAGACTCGTTCTGGCTTGACATCAAAGCCTATGATGATGAAGTTCATCGCAAATTGACGGGCTTCAAATAGGTGGATCTTAAAGTTGCCTGCAGAGATAATTGAGAGAGATTTTATTCTGGAGGTTTCAACAGTCTATATACCTGGATGGGTCGAGGAAGATCAGATAGGAAAGATAGCGAACC